>JAUWMY010000069.1 GCA_030612945.1 Desulfobacteraceae bacterium | reverse complement strand
ACGATAATCTTATTGCCGATCATTAATTCGATTTTATCTATGAGTTCCTTGCAGGGCAGTACTTTGAAACGATCGTGCGCGGCAATGACGATTTCCTTTCCATTGTTTGTATTCATTTTGAAGAGAAGGCTGCATTCACCGGGGTATGTAAACACGATATCCTGTAAGTCTTCTAAAAATTCTTTCGACACAGCCTTTTCGACGAGCCTTATTTCGATGGCCTTTATAGCATTCTGCCTGATGGAATTCAGGGTGACGATATCCTGTGCAATGATCTTTGCTGAAGTGTCGCCCGTCTCCACACTCCCATTTATAAGTAAAGGGTCGTCGCTTTTAAGGAGCGGGGAAGTCCGGTTGAAAAGGTCAGGGAAGACGATAACCGGAGTTGATCCGGTCAGGTCTTCTACGACCATGGTGGCCATTTTATCACCCCGCCTGGTCCGTTTCATTTTCAGAGTTCCCACAACGCAAGCGATTTTGACTTGACTTTTGTCCTTCTGAGATGGGAGCTCCTGAACAGTACAGGTTGTGAATTGTTCTATCTCCCTTTTGAATCTCGTGAGGGGATGGCCCGTAATGTAGAATCCAAGGGCTTCTTTTTCCCTCCCCAGCTTTTCCTTGTCATCCCATTCATCACAATCGGGAAGTTCGATGAGTCCCCCGGATTGGCCATCTCTTAAGTCCAAAGACCCGAATATGTTAAGCTGATTTGGATCCTGGTTTGAGCCGCAAAATTTGAGCACATTGTCCAGGGCGCCGAAAAGACGCGATCTGTAAATACCGGTAAAATCAAAGGCCCCACACTGAATCAAACACTCCAAGACCCTGTGGTTTACTTTAGAACCGACAATCCTCTTACAGAAATCAAGCAGATCGCGAAACGGCCCATGCGCCTCTCGCTCTTCAATGACTGATTCCAAGGCCTTCAAACCGACATTTTTGACGGCGGCAAGGCCGAAACGGATTTTTTCTTGTACTACAGAGAAATCGGCCTGGCTTTCATTGATATCCGGGGGTAGAATCTTTATCCCCATCCCAGGGCATTCGGCAATGTTTTTGATAGTTTTGTCCTGATTTCCCATGTCCTGGGTTAATAAAGCCGCCATGAACTGGACAGGATAGTTCGCCTTAAGGTATGCGGTTTGATACGCGATCATGGCATAGGCCGCGGAATGTGATTTATTAAAGCCATATCCACCGAACTTTTCTATTAGCATAAATAGCGTATTTGCTGTTTTGCGGGTAACGTCGTTTTCGGTGGCTCCTTCAATGAACCGTGCCCTGTGTTTCGCCATTACCTCGGGTTTCTTTTTCCCAATAGCCTTCCTGAGTTCGTCGGCCTCGGCCAAGGTATAGTTGGATAGAACTTGGGCGATCTTCATGACCTGTTCCTGGTATAATATCACCCCATAAGTTTCCTTTAGGATAGGTTCAAGCTGGGGAAGGAAATATTTGATTTTTACTTTCCCGTGTTTTCCATTCACAAAATCATCAACCATGTTGCTTCCCAGGGGGCCTGGCCTGTAAAGAGCAACCAGGGCCACCAGGTCCCCGAATACCTCAGGTCTCAGCCTGCGCAAAAGTTCTTTCATACCAGCGCTTTCCAACTGAAATACGCCGGTTGTTCTTCCGTCACTGCACAGTTGATAGGTGGCGTCGTCATCCAGGGGTATCTTGTCGATATCAATTTTTTTCTGAGTGGTTTCTTCGATGAGCTTGAGAGTCTGTTTGATGACCGTCAGGGTCTTTAGTCCAAGGAAATCGAATTTGATGAGACCCAGTTGCTCAATCCGATCCATGGTGTACTGGGTCATGATTTCATCCTTGGAGCCCTTAAAAAGCGGCAGATATTCCACAAGAGGCCTGTCCGAAATGACCACCCCGGATGCGTGAGTGGATGCGTGCCTGGCCAGACCTTCAAGGGCACGTGCTATCTTCAACAATTTCTTTCCAGGCCCCTCGCCTTCCTCAAGCCGTCTGAGTTCAGGTTCGCCCTGTATAGCCTTATCCAAGGTGACCCCGGGACCTTCCGGGACCAGCTTTGCAATACGGTCTACCTCTCCTAAAGGGATATTGAGACTGCGACCTACGTCTCTTATGGCACCCCTTGCTTTCATGGTGCCGAAAGTGATGATCTGGGACACATTATTGCGGCCGTATTTTTCGGCCACATACTGGATGATTTCATCCCTGCCGTTTATACAGAAGTCAATGTCGATGTCGGGCATGCTTATTCTCTGGGGGTTCAGAAATCGCTCGAAGAGAAGCCCGTACTTGATGGGATCGATATTGGTGATATTGAGGCAATAGGCAACGAGTGAGCCTGCGGCTGATCCGCGGCCAGGTCCTACGGGAATATCACGACGTCGGGCATGAGCTATAAAATCGGCGACTATCAAAAAGTAGCCAGCAAACCCCATGCTATGTATGATCTCAAGCTCAAAATCAAGTCTTTCACGGTATTCCCTGGCCACAGTTTCGGCCACATCGCCTTCTTCATCTTTTTTCTGTGCAAGCCTTTCCTTTAGCCCTTTCCGGGAGTCCTCGGTTAATAGTTCATTTAGGCTTTTTTCCCCTTGAACCTGAAATACGGGGTATTTATAGCGACCGAACTCCATCTCATACTCACAAAGCCGGGCTATCTGGACAGTATTGGCGAGCGCATCTTCGTAACCCTGAAGGGCCTGTTCCATTTCCTGCCTGGATTTAAAATAAAATTCGTTACTTGAGAATTTGAGACGTTTTGTATCCTCAACGGTTCGGCCTGTCTGCACGCAAAGAAGCACATCATGGGCCTCAGCGTCTTCCTGGTTCAGGTAGTGACAGTCGTTCGTGGCAACAAGAGGGATAGAAAGGTCTTGAGACAGTTCTCTCAGAGCCCTGTTTAGTTTTATTTGTTCAGGCATTTTGTTGGCCTGTACTTCTAAGTAGAAGCGATCATTATCAAATATGCTGGTAAGTTCCTGCGCTTTCTCCCTGGCGGCCTCGAAACGGCCTGAATTGATAAGAAATGGGACATTTCCTTTGAGGCAGGCGGAAAGGGCTATGAGGCCTCCGTTAAATTTTTTTAAAAGCTCCATATCCACACGGGGGTGATAGTAAAATCCCTCCAAATGGCCCAAGGTCACAAGTTGACTCAGATTCTTGTACCCTTCCTCGTTCATGACCAGGAGGACCAGATGATAGGCATTGGGGCTTCCATCCCTTGACGGCGATCGATCCCGACGGTCCCCGGGGGCGACATATATTTCACACCCTATGATGGGCTTGATTCCGGCTTTAACTGCCTGGTCATAAAATTGTATGGCCCCGAACATATTTCCGTGGTCCGTGATGGCGACGGCGTCCATCCCCAGGCTGCGGGACTTCTTTAGCATTTGGTCAATGCGAATGGCACCATCCAGGAGGCTATATTCGGTATGGACATGAACATGAACAAATGGTTTATGCTGTTTCACTTTTTCCTCGGTTAGGTACTTTTGGGGCTTGCGCAAGCCCTTGGTATTTACTTAAAGAATGGTTAGCTATTGTAAGATAACTGAAAAACATGATACGGTAAATGTCCATGATCTGCAAGGCTGTTTTAGGGAAGAAACAATACAATTGACCGTGTCACTAAATCAGGAGAAATAGACGTGAACGCCGCCCAGCAAGGCAATCTGAAAAACCGACTTGAGAGATTGAAAGGCGAAAATAAGGCACTGAAAGAAAAACTAACATCTCTTAAGAAAGAGCATCGGCTTGTTGAAAAGGCACTAAGGGAAGGCCAACAATTGCTCAATAATACTCCTGTAGCCTTATTCCTCATCCAGGAGAGAAAGATTATCATGACCAATGAAACGGCCCGGGAATGGTTAGGATATAAAGAGGAAGAGATTCTGAGCCGAAGCTTTTTGGATTTTGTGCATCCCGATTCCCTTGATTATGTAAGCGTGCTCTACCGCAAGATGATTTCAGGTAAATCGATCCCGGACATGTATGAAACCTATGTGATCAGGAAAGGTGGGGACACCCTGTGCTGCGAGGTCCAGGTAAAGAAAATCAAGTTTCAGGGCCGAAGGGCGTTCTTGATGAACCTGATTGATCTTGATCGCAGGATTCAAATGGAGCGGCAGCGCAGTCGATCGGAAAAAATGGAGGCACTTGTCCGCATGGCTTCAGGGTTGAGGCACGAATTTGCTGGTTGCATGAGTATTTATAATAATAAAATCCCGCAACCCCGAAATCCTGGATCTCTTACAGATGCACAGTATACGGGATATTTAGAAAAGATTGAAAGTTTACGAGAAAAAGAGAACGTTATTCTTCAAAATCTGGCCGTTTTAGCAAGGATCGAAAAGAATGAATCGGATGCCGTTCTTTTTGACTTAAAAAAAAATGTTCAGAAAGCGGTCATGTCAATTTTTCCTAAGTCGAGGGAAGCCCCTACGCGAAGCGATGCCGAGATAAGTATAAAGACCTACTTGAGAAAACTTGCACCTGTGAGAGGTAATCCAGAAGAGATAAAGAATGTTTTTCAAAGCCTGATCTCAAACGCCGTTGAGGCTTTGCCGAATGGTGGAGAAATCTATTTGACCACGGAGGAAGGTTCTGATTTTGCGTATGTTTACATACAGGATAATGGGCTGGGCATTCCGGAAGATATAAAGGGCAAAATTTTCGACCCATTTTTCAGTACAAAAAGCGGCTCCTCCCCGGGCCTGGGATTGAGTATGGCTAATGCTATTGTAGGTCAGCACAGGGGGGAAATTGAGGTGATGAGCAATGAAGGGCAGGGAACCACTTTTATTGTCAAACTTCCCCTTGCGAAAAAACCACAAGCCCTTAAGGCCCGAATTGCCAGGAAAAGGATTAAAAACTCACATATTTTAATCATATCAGACGGGGGCATCTTTGAGGATCTGCTGTGCCAATTATTTATAAGCAAAGGTGGAAAAATCACTTCGGCTTCGAGCGGTGCCGAGGGTCTAAAGTTATTGAAGAAGAATAAATTTGATTTGGTTATTGTTGACTTAAATGCGCCCTATAATGAATACTCAAAAATCATTGCAACCATAAAGAAAATAGAACGAGGCTTACCGGTTGCACTGGTTGCTGGCGATGATAAGAAGAGACCCCTGCAAGCGCTAAAAAAACTTGGCGTAGACTTAATAATTGGCAGGCCTCTTGAAATGGATAGTACTTTAACCCTTATTTCTCAGGCACTATCTATAAGGAAGTCGTCCGAATGAGCACATCCACAGAAAACCCGGAAGCGCCTCTTGCTGAAAAGATGAGGCCGAAAAGACTTGAAGACATAGTGGGTCAGAAGCATCTCCTCGGCCCGGGCAGCTTTCTTCCCAGGGCCCTTAACAGCGGTCGCATATTTTCAGTGATTTTCTGGGGCCCTCCCGGTTCCGGCAAGCCCACACTGGCCAGGCTGATGAGTGGGTATACTCGACTTCCTTTCTATTCCTTTTCCGCAGTCACTTCGGGGATCAAGGAACTCAGGCATATAATTGAAGAGGCAAAAATTGCAAAGGCAGGATCAGGTAAGCCAACGATTCTATTTGTGGATGAAATCCACCGGTTTAATAAGGCACAGCAAGATGCCTTTCTGCCTCATGTGGAAAGCGGGCTTATTATCCTGATCGGAGCAACCACACAAAATCCCTCCTTTGAGGTCATCACGCCCCTGCTTTCAAGGGCCAGAGTAATGGTTCTCAACCCATTGGGAAAGGAAGAACTCAAGACACTCATGCATCGAGCCTTAAGGGACAAAGAATCGGGTTTTGGTATGCTGGATATTGAATTCGCACCAGATGCCATCGAACACCTGGTTGATTGCTCTCAGGGTGATGCCCGCGTAGCCCTTAACAATCTGGAAGCGGCGGTTTATTATGCCCTGGATGGCCAGGGCAATGGGCCAATTCACGTTGCCCTTGATGACGTGGAAAAGGCACTCAGCAAGAAGGCATTGTTATATGATAAAGATGGAGAGGAGCACTATAATCTGATCTCCGCCTTCCACAAAAGCCTCAGGGGAAGCGATGAGCAGGCCTCAATCTATTGGCTTTACCGAATGCTCATGGCAGGTGAAGACCCTCTTTTTATCGGGCGGAGGATGATCCGGTTCGCGGCCGAGGATGTTGGCCTCGCTGACCCCAATGCCTTACAGGTGGCCCTTGCAGCTTTTGATTCCTGGCAAAGGCTGGGTCCTCCGGAAGCTGAAGTGATTTTGGCAGAGGCTGCCGCTTATCTTGCCTCTGCACCCAAAAGTAATGCCCTTTATCTGGCAGAGAGATCCGTAAAAGAAGAGATCAAGAGATCAGGGTCCCAGCCTGTCCCCCTTCACATCAGGAATGCACCTACCACCTTGATGAAAAGGCTGGGATACGGACGAGGGTATCTTTATCCACACAATTATTCTGGCGGATGGGTAAAACAGGAATATCTCCCGAAAAAGATCAAGAACAGAATTTTCTACAGGCCCTCTGACAGGGGATTTGAAAAGGAAGTCCGCAAAAGGATGGAGGGGCGGAGAAAAAGTAACCGCCAGTAAAAAGGCGGATCTTCGATTTTCCATTACTCCAGTACTCCATTACAGTACTCCTCAGTTCCAAATCTGGTAACATCTCAATAAGTCAGGGCATTCCGACTGCTTCCCCCTTTTGCAAAGGGGGATTGAGGCCTGCCCTGGCGCGACTTGGTGGCCACATATCTTAACTTGACGAAGCAGTTATGCTCGATCAGCCTCTCTCAAAACGTATCAAGGCCAGGTCTGGGCCAGGGGGGATTTTTCTAATACAGTCCGGATTTTTTGAGAAGTTCCCAAATCTGGAGCCACATCAAATCCACGTCCTTGTATGTCTTTACTTTCTACAGTAGAGAATTGGAAGCACAAAGGTAATACTTCTTTTGACAAATTTCGGCATCTTTCAGCAAATTACGGTAATTCTTTGGGTTGAGCCTTTTGATGGAATTGAGCTAACTATTGAGAATCTGGAGTTATATTGCCTGATCGAATATATGGCAGGGGTTTTGCAGTAATATACGTCCAAAGGATTTCAGCGAGCTTTTTAGAATCTGTTCTTTGGAAAATTGGTAAACAAGCACTTTTTTGTGCCACCCTGCTTCAACACAAATAATAAACCACATGATGGCCCATGGCCTCTAAGGGTTATACTTATAAACAGGGGGTTTGCGGTGGCACTTCCATAAAAAGCGTCTCAGATGTGCGTGCATCTTTTCTGCCGGGCATCTCTAAAAAAAATATTAGACGAGGTATCCCGGAAAAAATAACGGCATTTTGGGACGCTATTATATAATTGGCCCTGTTGGATGGTTAACAATCAGCCTAACCTTTAACCTTTAGACTGTAACTGTAACGCAGGATTAATAACCGCCCTCATTAACCTTATGCCCCCCTGAGCACCGACTTGCTCAGGGGGGTTTTTTGTTTTCGTTTTTCTAACTTTTAACCCTTTTTACTGTTGTGCTTCTATTGGATGGACTTCCTCCCTGGTCAGCCATGCAGCATATTCAAGGGCCTGTTGAATATCCTCTCCCTCCAGATCAGGGTCACTCAGTTCCCGCCCCTGATGGCCGAGGTATTTCTCGTGAGGTGAGATTCACAAATCCAAATCCACCCCATTCTCATTGAGCCAGCGCGCATATTCTTCATAGTCTGGAATAACGCGAGACACCATACTCCAGAATCTATCCGAATGACCACGCTCAATCATGTGAACCATTTCATGAACCAATATATAATCAAAGACCCAGACGGGAGCCATGACAGAACGCCAGTTGAAATTAACATTTCCGTTTTGGCCACACGATGCCCAGCGATGGCCCAAGTCTAAAATCCTGACATCTTTTACCTTTACTCCTATCCTTTTATCATATCTTGGTATGCGTTCTTTTAGCTGCTTTTTGATCTGCTTTCTATACCAGGAAATAAAATGATTCCGGGCCCTTGCCTTTTCCGTTTCTGCAAGCTCAAAATATCCATGCCATAAACGCAATGGTGCTGTTTTCGATGATCTGCCTGATTTAATTCCGGTACCATTAATGAGTTTCAGTCGATAACTTTTACCAAGATACAGGAACCCCTGGCCATTAACGAATTCTCTCTTTGGCCCTTCCCTGTTCAAGGCCTTCTTTTGGGCAAGTTTTTGATAAATCCAGATTCTCTTTTCAGAAACAAACTTTTTAATATCGATCAGTTCTGCTTTATGAGGGGCCGTCACCATGATCGTGCCATCTCTTTCAACTGAAATCCCCACAGATTTGCGGTTAGATCTCATCAGTCTATATTCAAGACGGTCTATCTTTCCCGTTTTCATCACGATCTGATCAGCCTCAAATGCAGGGCCTTTGCCAATTCCACAAAACGATCCGCAAGTTTTTCCTGTTTGTCAAAAGGAATAAGGTTGCGATCATCTACTTCGTTGATAATCCATGTTCTCAATAGATCTTGCGCATGCCTGCTTCGCCAGAAATCGACAACGCCAATCTCCTGCCGGATATGGTCCACGATATCGACAACCGCTTCACAGAATCTCTTCATTTTCTGTTCATCAGGTTTTTTCCCGAATTCATCTATCAGGACTCCCAAAAACGGCGCCTGGGTTCTGGGATCCAAGCCTGTTTGATCTTCTTCTCTGCCCTTTTTCGTTTCTCGAATGAATTTCCTGAGTTCTTCTGCCAAGGCTTCCCAGTTTTCATGAAAGGCATCGAGGATATCCTTCAACCTTTCGCTCAACTTTTTGTAAAAAGCAGGATCTTCGTTATGGTGTTTTTCAATATGAAATCTGGCGGCATGTTCCATTTCCAGGGCCTGTGACTTTTTGGATTTAATCGCAGCCACTTCCTTTTCAAAATCCTTATCTAAAATGGATATGGGCGGGACCTTTGGATCAACACCCTGTGCAATAATGTGCTCATCAATCAACTGCTTTACTTTATTGCCCACCCCTGCGATGTTAAGCTGTGAGTCACGATATCGATTAGCCGCTGTTTTATTGATAAATCCAAGGAGCTTCATATCATAGATATAGGGCAGGGCCTCCGGACGGGGCAGTATGATGTCCATACTCTCTGCGAATTCTGCAAATTTAGTGATAAATTCAGCCCTCAGCTCAACATCCCTTAACACATCAACACACGCATCAATATCCGAAATATCAGCGATTCCCCTCTCGCTAAACATCCCCAAAACTCTTCTGTGACGGTCATCTAATTTGGGCAGCTCATCTTTTATATTAATCAGTGCCCCTTTGATATCTTCCTGTGAATAAATGGCAAGCGCCTCTGTAAGGCGATCGCCGACGCCAAAATAGTCCACAACCAGTCCACGGGTCTTTTCCGTATAACGCCTGTTTACCCTGGCAATGGCCTGCAGGAGTTCGTGTCCCTGCATAAAGCGGTCAAGATACATGGCCTGTTCCACTGGTGCATCAAACCCAACCAACAGCATGCTTTTTACAACAATGATGGCAAGTGCATCCTTGTCCAGGGGCCTTTTGAATCTTCCATCTTTACTCACAAGGATTTCATGCCTTGCCTTATCCGTATGTTCCTTATAGGAAGGCGGATCATTATGGTCCCCCGAGATAATTGCTGCAAACTCAAGCTCTTTCAACATATCTCTATTTTTTGCCGCAATGATCAGAAACCGCGCCTCTTCGTCCAGGTTTTTCTGCTCATCTTCCGGGAGATTAAAGAG
>JAUWMY010000564.1 GCA_030612945.1 Desulfobacteraceae bacterium | reverse complement strand
ATACATAAGGAAATAAACGGGATTCAGCATTCCAAGCTTGAGAGGCAGCTGCTCATGTTTCTTAATGTTATTATGAGCATATTCTTCCGCGCCCTTACCAATCTGTTGGGCCGCCCAATAAGTGCCATTGGCCAAAACATCTCCTATCCCTTCTCGCCGAACAATTCTGTCAAGTAACCAGTAAAATTTCTCTGCGTTATCGGACGGGCACCCTGCAAAGTCCTCGTCAGTCAAAATACCGGCTTCATAAAGCTCAAAGCCAAAGGCCATAATTTGCGGGGTTGAGAATCCGTCCACTCCATACTCCGTAGCACGTTGAGCGATTCTAAAACCAAAATCCAGGTCTGACATGGCCGCCATTGTATAAGTAAGTTTCGAGAAGCATTTCATCATGTATGTTGAAATTCCTGGGATGGAAATTATTGCCCCGCATTTCATCGGACAGTTATAGCAACTTATTAACCGCGTCCGCACACTTTCTTGAGTCTCCTTCCACTTCTCTTCGACTTCCTTGGTCCAAAAATCTCTTCTCCGAGTGCGGGAATTTCCCCACATAAAATTCTGGGTGTGCCACTTCTCATCATGGATTTTCATCTCTTGTGGTGACCCAAGCCCGGCTAAAATGGGCATTACCCCCGGAACTGGCTTATCTTCTCGGTCTTTTATAAATTCCAGCACTTCGTTGCAAAGCTCAAAAAACTCAGCCGGTCTGGCAATATTGATGTCCTTTGTTCCACGAACAGCTATCGCCTTTATCCCTTTGTCTCCCATAACGGCGCCTATTCCCAGTCGGCTGGCACTGGACCTGCCCTGCTCGATGGAAGCCGTATAGCCCCTGTTTTCACCGGCCAGGCCAATAGCAGCCACCTGGGCTTTCGGCTCCTTCAACTCCTCTTTAATGAGTTCCGCAGTTTCATTAGCGCCTTTGCCCTGCAAATGAGAGGCATCACGTATTTCTACTTTGTCATTGTTTATCCACAAGTAAACCAGATTGGGGGACTTGCCGCGAAAGATCACTTTGTCATAACCGGCATACTTCAATTCTGGTGCCCAAAACCCCCCCATCATTGAATATGCCATTAACAAAGTCTGAGGAGAAATAGTAGAAACAATGGTACGATTAGCACCAGTAGCAGGTGTGCCACATAAAAGGCCGGTGCCGAATATGAGTAGATTATCAGGAGAAAAGGGTTCAACTTCAGGAGGAACTCTATCCCATAATATCTTGGTGTTAGTACCTAACCCCCCCAGATAAAGGTCGGTGTCTCTTGGGTCAGTTGCGACTCTTTCAATGTTTCCTCGGGTTAGATCAACTTCTAAATTAAACCCTGTCTCTGCGTACCTCATTTTTTTCCCCTTATAGATTACCTGAATCCGCAACATACTTTTTGATTAATCATGGGTTGCAGCCACTTAACCAAAACGGCCTTCACCCGTCGGGTGAAGGTTGAAATTGCTTAAGTCATTCTATCAAAATCTATGCCATGAGTTCAGGGGCTATTAAGCCTTTAATACTG
>JAUWMY010000445.1 GCA_030612945.1 Desulfobacteraceae bacterium | reverse complement strand
TGGCTTCTTCCAGCACCTCAATGTTTACAATGCCAAGACCTTTATTGCGGGCATAAGCCTCAACTCCCATTCTGGCCATCGCTTGAACTGCAGGCGGTACCTGCTTAAATGCCTCTCTGGCCTCTGGTGTCCATTCCATTTTAAGTCTTTCCCTCCAGTACAGTTCTTGTTAAGTGGTCGAGTTGTTAAGTGGTTGTTATAATGGTCATATTTTTTCTCCGGCTTCTGCACTTGAACGACCTGTCATCTTTTCGACTATTACACAGAAAAGAGGAGACCGTTCGGGGTTGGAGCTGAATTTTTCTGCAGCCTTACTGTAATCGGTTTTCATAACCCGGCCAAGGAGTTTCCACCCGCGGCGTATATCCTCTTTTTCTTTTATAAAGAGCCCCAGCCCAAAACAGGAAACACCCAGCCAATTGGAAAAATCAGGGCTTGTTTGGGTAAATTTAAGCAACACATTTGGGTTGGATTGAATATCGCGTGCGGTAGTGCCGCGTGGGTTGATCATGAAACAAACCTTATCTCCATCAAAGAACGGCGTCGCTTCAATGGCATAGGGTTTGTCTTCGGGTGTCACTGTGCATATGGAGGCCCACATGCACGATTTAACGGCTTTTTTCATCTCAGATGCCGTCATATTCCGCATACATTCCTCCTATCCCGGACAAGCCGGAATTGACTATTGACTATTTGTGAATGGCGCTTCACTCCGTCAATTAACCAATCCCTGGAGCATCTCTCTGAAAGCGTTCTGAGCATAGCGGCAATCCGTCTCATTGGGATGCTTTTTTGCCTCATCGATCCTGACTTTTCTTTCCTGAGTCATGGTATGAACCCCATTTTTGGGCATTTTATCAAGGATATAGGGGTCGATTTTCCCCTGACAGATGAATTCCCCTAAAAGGTCGTTGCCATCCAAAAGCTCTCTGACACTGCTCAACACTTCTCGAGCATGGATAGAGTTGGGATAGGCGCCCAGTGTTCCAAAAATCCCCACCTTTTTCTCCTTTATCGTTTTTATATATCCCTGTGCTTTCTCATCCGCAGTTCCTTTGTCCACCCAAAAACCTATGGCAATAAAATCATACAAATCCGGAGAGGGGGCATCTTCAACCATGAAGATTTCTTTGGATTCGGGCAGCACCTCAAAAATGGCCTCGGCGATTTTTTTAGTATTTCCGGTTCGGCTCGAATAGACCACGAGATTTTTCATGCCTTTCCCCTTTTATTCCAGGCCATATTTTGTCCACAGGTTGATGAATGCCGTCCGCACATCTTTAATGAGCCGCCTTTCTTGATCCCTGCCCACGTAAACGCCAAACATGAGATTCCCCTTCTTGTGAAAAAACTGAGCCGAATGGCTTTCCATATTGAAGATCGGCTTTGAAACAAGCCAGATTGCACCGAGTTCAGAGATTTTGAGATGCCCGCGCAGTGCACTCCCATCCTGATGCAGGTTAAAAAAGCCGTGCGCGAATTTGCCTTTGGGGAGTTTTCCTACTACCTCCACTATGGCCCCATCGTTGGTGATAATGAACGTCACCCTTTCCCATGTACTCATTTCCTGCCATATGGATTCAAAATTTTCACAAGGGACAGCAACCCTCATATATTCGGGCAGTGCTTCTACTACAGCCACCTCAGGGAGCCCCATATTCTCCGCGATTTTTACAGTCATTTCGCTGGGGTTCTTGTCTATGACGGAACGAACCTCAACAGTCTCTTCTTCGGTCGGATGAAACATGGAATGTCTTTCCTTTCTGTGAAATTATTTATTATTCAAATCCCCCTAAATCCCCCTTTGTAAAAGAAGGATCATTTTTATCTTCCCCCTTTAGATTGCGAAGTGTGTTTTAAGGGGAGGCGGATCTGATAACTGCATGCCTCCTGGACGAGCTCAAGATCGTGGGTGATGACCAGGACGCATTTCCCCTGTCCGGCAAATTCCTTCATCATCTCAGACATGATTCTCATATTCATGCCATCTAGACCACTTGTGGGCTCATCCAGGATTAAGATGTCCGGATTCTTAATCAAGCCGCAGGCGATAACAAGTCTCTGCTTCTGGCCACCCGATAGAGACTGTGGATGCCGTTCAGCAAGTTCACCAAGGCTAAAACGATCCATTAGTTCGTCTGCCCTTTTTTCTCGTTCAGGTTTCAAGAGATACCTGGCCGCAATAGCAAGCTCAGTCCGAACGGTTTTCATATACAACTGGTGGTCCATGTTCTGAAGTACAATACTCGATTTTTTGAGCAGCGCTTTTGGGTAAATGATCCTGTTGTCCAAAAAGATATTCCCCGAAGACATCTTTAGGAGGCCGGTTAGGAGTTTGGCAAGGGTGGTTTTGCCGGCGCCATTATCGCCGACAACAGCAGTAACTTTTCCAAGGGGGAGATTGAAAGAGACATTGTCGAACAGGGGGTGTCCATTCCTGTTGTAAGAGAAACTTATATCATTAACCTTAAAACCCTGCTTTTGCGCCTTGTTTACATCGGGCAAATCTGTTTTAGAGGAAGCAATTTTCGTTTTGCGCAAGCCATGCCTGTCCCGGATCGTCTGTCCCTCCAAAATCGAGTAAGGGCCAGATTCCGCAATCCTGCCGTTTTGGAGAACATAAATCCTGTCAATCAGCCCGGATAACCAGTAAAGCCGGTGGTCAACAATAGCAATGGCTATCCCTTCCTGTTTCAGTTCCGCAAGAATGGATGCCAGTTCTTGTGTGGCCTCTGGGTCCAGATTTGCCGATGGCTCGTCAAGGATAATGACTTTGGGCCTCAGGGAAATTATCGAGGCGAGGGCCACCTTTTGTTTTTCCCCCTCAGATAAGTCAAAGATCCTCGAATGAATAACCTTTTCCAATAAAAACCGTTCAACCATCTTCAAGATAGTGGCCCTGATCTCCAATGGATCCACTCCGTGGCATTCATGGGCAAAGGCCAGCTCGTCTTCAACGCTCAGGGCAAAAAACTGATGTTCCGGATCTTGAAACAGTGTACCCACATCACTGGCAATCTCATGGATCTCTCGACCGGCATTGTCCTTCCCGTCAATCAAAACCGTTCCCGTGATCTCTCCACGGTAATAATGGGGTGCGAGCCCGTTTATGATGCGCACCAGGGTCGATTTTCCAGACCCGCTTGACCCGGTAAACAAGACCGCTTCTCCCTTATTGAGTTCAAAAGAAACAGAATCCAATGC
>JAUWMY010000152.1 GCA_030612945.1 Desulfobacteraceae bacterium | reverse complement strand
TTCTTTACCTTCATGAGCCCACTCATTTATGAAGACGGCCTGATCCCGGGCAAGATCTCAATAATTGCACAAAGCGGTATGCTTTCGGCGGCTTTCCTGGCAGATCTTATGAGTCAAAGGACAATTGGAATCAGCAAGGTTTGTTCAATCGGAAATAAAGCAGATGTAGATGAATGTGATCTTTTGGAGTATCTGCTTGGAGATACTGAAACTGATGTTGTGGCACTCTATCTTGAATCCATTCCCCGGGGAAGGCTCTTTGTAGAAATTGCGACCAGGGCAACCAAGCCCATCGTTGTTCTAAAGGGTGGCAAGAGCGAAGCCGGGGCCAGGGCTGCCATGAGCCACACCTCCAGCCTTTCGGGAAACTCCCGCCTTCTGGATAGTGTCTTGGAAATGTCAGGAATCATACTGGCAAATGATTTTCATCAGATGGTTGACCTTGCAAGGACACTCAGTATGATTCCTGATATAACCTCAACATACCGCACTGTCATGCTGACCTTTAGTGGAGGCGCTGGCATACTTTCCTGTGATTTGCTGGAAAAATACGGGCTCAACGTGGCCCAACTCACAGAAAAGACAATAGATGCTCTTGGCAATATCTTTCCGGAATGGATGCCGGCATCTAATCCTGTGGACCTTTATCCGGCCATGGAACTACATGGTCGTGACCCGACTTATAGTCAGGCAATATCCATTGTACTTGAGGACCCCAATGTGGATGTAATCATAGTCCATTATGTTGCTGGCCTGAGTGACCAGATTCTGGATCTGAAAGCCGTAAAAATCAGGGCTGATAGTGCAGGAAAGCCAGTACTTTTCTGGCTGGTGGGTCGTAGAGAAGGCGTCAGGTCATTCCGCTTAAAGGCCCAAGCATGCGGAATCCCGGTTTATGGAGAAATTTCCAGGGCTATAGAGTGTTTGTCCGCGGTATCGCACTTTAAGGCCTGGGAAATATACAAAAAAGCCGTTGGCTCGAATACCTCAGCACTGAATGAATATGAAGGTAAAAAAGCTGTTTTGCGCCCCACCAAAGAGCGAGTTTGGGACGAATATAACAGCAAGCAACTACTGGCTGAATGGCATATTCCAATAGTGGAGGAAAAGCTCGTGCATACCCTGTCTGAGGCCGAAAAGGCGGCTCAAGACATGGGTTTTCCTGTCGTGTTGAAGGGATTGTTTCCCGGTGAGATCCATAAAACAGAGTTAGGCCTGATACAACTGGGAATTGCCGCCCAACCAGAGTTAGAACAGGCCTTTTATATGATGCAGGAGAAACTTGAAGGTCAAGGTCGAATTCTTATCCAACGACAGATTGACATTGACTATGAATTTATCGCCGGATTCATCCGTGACGATCAGTTCGGCCCCTGTATTATGTTCGGTTTGGGTGGTATCTTTTCCGAACTCCAATCAGATGTGGTTTTTGCTCTCGCGCCTTTGAAACGATCAATGGCATTGAAACTTATAAGAAATATAAAAGGGAAAAAACTTTTGGAAGGGTTTCGCGGAATATCCCCCTTGAACCAGGAGCTTATGGCTGAACTGTTGGTTAACCTTGGCAAATTGGGCTGCGCTTATTCTCAGATCGAACAAATAGATATCAACCCTGTTGCGGTCAGGGAAGGATTTCCCCTGGCCGTGGACGCCACCATAATCCTGGAATCCGGGGACTAAATTTATAAGCCCCATTCGAAAAACTATGTCAAAAAAACCAACTCCTGAATGGTTGTCTCAAATTGATGACAAACTATTAGATGCCTTCGTAGACAATCCTTACGAGTGCCCTATTGTCATTGACAACCACGGTATCATCCGTTTCATGAGTCGCTATAACTCTAAGATCTATAATATGACGCCAGATGAGGCAGTGGGAAAGTATATCACCGAGGTCAGTAAGGCCAGCAAAATGCTGGAGGTGCTAAAGACAGGGAAGGCGGAGATTGGAAAGACCATGTATCTGGGCAATCGGCAACAGATTGTGGCCAGAATTCCTCTCAAGGATCATCACGGAAATGTGATCGGTGTTCTCGGCAAGCTGATGTTTCACCAGACAGATAAAATTAAGGAACTTTATCTCAAGCTCGAAATTCTTGAAGGACAGGTAAAATATTATCGCTCCGAGGTGACAGGCTTTGAAAGTGGGCGCCATGCATGGGAGCAGATAATCGGGGAATCAAAGGCCATGAAGGAGGCAAAAAAATGCGCGCTTCAGGCCTCATCAAGCGATGCTTCCGTACTTATTACCGGAGAATCAGGAACTGGCAAAGAACTTTTTGCACATGCAATCCATCAGAATAGCCAGCGTGCTGATGGCCCTTTCATCAAGGTCAACTGTGCGGCCATACCCCATGAACTCATTGAGAGTGAAATCTTTGGCTACGAGGGAGGAGCATTTACCGGCGCCCGGGACCGGGGTAAGCCTGGCAAATTCGAACTGGCAGACCAGGGGACCATTTTTTTAGATGAAATAGGTGACATGCCTCTTAATATGCAGGCAAAATTGCTCCGTGTTCTTCAAGAACATGAGGTTGAGAGGGTGGGTGGCACAAAGCCCATTAAGCTTGATTTTCGCGTAATCACGGCCACCAACCAGGACCTCGGCAGCATGATTGAACAGGGAACCTTCCGTTCCGATCTCTTCTACCGCCTGAACATATTTCATATCCGCCCCCCCAGCCTTCGGGAAATGCCGGAAGACATCCCCAGAATCGCCTATTACATACTTTCTATGCTGAGAGAAAAAAGACGATTGGCCCCAACCAGAATATCCCCGGAGGCCATGGCCCTATTTAAGAGATACCCATGGCCCGGTAATGTCAGGGAATTGAGAAACGCCTTAGAAAGGGCCATGAGCATTGCGGAAGGGAATCAGGTTTCCATAGACGACCTACCCAACAGGATTCGAGAGTTCTACAGTGACGCTGGGGGTAACATTGATAATGTGGGTCTACTACGTCACATCCTGGCCGATGCTGAAAAGCGGGCTATTGTGGAGGCGCTTCGTTTTACAGGCGGTAATAAGGCTAAGGCCGCTAAAATATTGGGCATGCACCGGACAGGTTTGTACCAGAAACTGAAGCGACACCAGATCGATGTATAATAGTTTCTACATGTAGAATATGTTAGGCACTCCCAAGGACCCTGTATCTTCAGGGAAATACCACTTTCAACTCAATCTCGAGGGGAATTTATGTAGATAATTTTCTACGTTTTTTGCACATTCTCTCTCAAGTCTGCATTCTTCTCTTTATTCAAAGCCATAATTATCGTTATATTACAACTGGTTAAACATCATTTGAAGAGTCTGGCCCCTACCTTGCAGGATATTATTGGCATTAAAGATCGCTTTCTTTTTTCCTTAAGATAAAAGTGAATAATCTATATTAACTTCTGGAATTCATTATAAAATATTGCATATCAGCTCATAAGGGCTATGCCAGAAGACGAAAGAGAGAGTCGTGGATTTTGAAATACCGGAAAGCCTGCGCATGATGCAGGAAACTATCCGCCGTTTTGTAAAACAGGATCTTGAACCCATTTCAGACAAGGTGGAAGAAGAGGACAATATCCCTGAGGAGATAGTTCAAAAAATGAGGGAATTGGGTCTGTTTGGTCTCTCTATTCCAGAGGAATACGGGGGGCTCGGTCTGGGGACCCTTGGTGAATGTTTGGTATATGAAGAGTTGACCAAAACAAATGCCTGCTTTCGCTCCCGCATCGGAACGAGCAATGGCATCGGTTCCATGGGCATTCTTTTCGACGGCACAGAAGGCCAGAAACGAAAATATCTCCCGAGAATTGCCAGTGGAGAATGGACAGCCTGCTTTGCCCTGTCAGAACCAGAGGCAGGATCAGACGCTGGTAACGTCCAAACAGCGGCGGAAAGGGACGGAGATCATTTTGTCATAAATGGCCTAAAACACTTTATCACCAACGGTGATGTGGCAAGTCTTGCTACCGTAATAGCTGTGACCGATAGAAAAAAGAGATCCCGTGGAGGGATCACCGCATTTGTGGTGGAGAAGAGCACTCCCGGTTTCTATACAGGCACCATTGAGCGGAAAATGGGTCTGCGTGGCAGCCACACGTGCGAACTGATCTTTGACAATTGTCGGGTCCCTGTTGAAAATGTTATTGGTGGTGAACCCATGATAGGAAAGGGCTTTAAGACAGCTATGGGGGTCCTGGATAAGGGCCGTCTAACAATGGGGGCGTGCGCCCTCGGGGCGGCTCAAAAGCTTTTGGACATGTGTGTGGAATACTCCAAAGAACGGGTTCAATTCGGGAAGCCCATAGCCCGATTTCAGTCTGTGGGGAATATGCTGGCAGATATGGCTACCGAGATCTATGCTGGCCGCCAGATGCTTTATCATGCTGCATGGTTGAGAGATCGCGGCAAAATGGTCATCAAGGAGGCCTCCATGGCCAAACTCTTCTGCACGGAAATGGCGTGCCGTGTTGCTGACAAGGCCGTTCAGATCTTTGGAGGCATGGGTTACATGAAAGACCTGCCGGTTGAACGCTTTTATCGAGACCTTCGTTTGTATCCAATTTACGAGGGTACCAGCGAAATTCAGAGGCTGGTCATAGCCAGAGAATTGACAAAGGACTAAATAAAAGTAAGGATAAGAAATCATGGGTATTAACAAGGCGTTAAGATTAAAGACTTAGTTCACTTTAGGCACTTAGATATGGACAAGCTATGAATCTTGCAAGGCTTCTTGAAAATACGGCAGAAAGAATACCTGACCATATCGGGCTTCGGTTTGAAGGGAAAAGTTATACCTTTTATGAACTGAATCGACTTGCCAATCGCATGGCCAACGGCCTCACGGCTGCAGGTCTCAAGCGTGGCGATAAATGCATCCTCATGATGCAATCCAACCCCAGGTTCATTACCACCTATTATGCCCTGGCAAAGATGGGGGCAATTATCATTCCGGTAAATTTTCTCTATAAGGTGCATGAATTGTCCCACATCTTTCAAGATTCAGGGGCAAAGGGATTTATCGGTATGGAGCCTTATCTTGAAGAGCCCCGGAAAGTCCTTGCAGACCTGCCTGACTTAAGTATCCGTATAGCTTTAGGGGTCAGAGAGGGAACAGACTTTATTCCCCTGGAAAAAATCGATGGGCCTGACGTCTGCGAGACCTATACTGCTGAGGACGACGATACCCTGGCCATTCTTTATACTTCTGGAACAACAGGTCCGCCCAAAGGGGCCATGCTGACCCACAAAAACCTCTACAGCAATGCCATGACCGTGGCTGATATGAGAGAAAACGAGCCGGATGATGTGGTTATTGGCGTACTTCCCCTCTATCATATTTTCGGCCAGACCAGCGCGTTAAATGCATCCATTTATCGAGGGCTGACCTTTCATCTTTTCTGGCAATTCGAGGCAAAAGAGGTAATCGAATTAATAGAAATCGAGGTCAACACGATTCTTTTTGCTGTGCCAACCATGTTCAATCGCTTATTAATGCAAACTGGCAAGAAGGGCGTCAAACGATCCTCGCTACGGTTCTGTGTCTCAGGAGGGGCCTCCCTGCCTGTTGAGGTACTCAATAAATTCGAAAAGCGGTTTAAGACCAAGATCTATGAAGGTTATGGCCTCTCTGAATGTTCCCCGGTCTGTGTGGAAAACCCATTTGGCCGAAATACCAAGCCGGGCTCAATCGGTATGCCCATCCCTGGTTTTAAAGCACGCATTGTAGATGAATCCAACAGGGACGTTGACACAGGTCAGGTGGGAGAGCTAATTGTTAAAGGCCCGGGTGTTATGAAAGGGTACCTCAACCGACCCGAAGAAACGGCCGAAACAGTTATAGGCAGCTGGCTCCATACAGGAGACCTGGCCCGTATGGATGATGAAGGCTATATCTATATCGTAGACCGGAAGAAAGACATGATCATACGGGGAGGATACAATATTTATCCGCGTGAGATAGAAGAGCTGCTCTTCGATCATCCTTATGTTGTCGAGGCCGGGGTCTACGGTGTTCCTCACGAGGACTTTGGTGAAGAGATAGCCGCCGATGTAGTACTTAAGAGCGGAGCGAAGTTGACCGAAGATGAAATCCGCCAGTTTATAAAGGAAAGAGTAGCTCCTTACAAGTATCCGCGCATTGTTCATATAGTGGATGATCTACCCAAAAGTCATACTGGGAAAGTCTTGAAAAGAAAACTGCGGGAACGAAGGAGATGAAATAGAGTTATGGGGCATTTTAAAGTCAACAAAAACGATATTTTTTTTATCCTGAAACGCCAGCTAAATTATGGATCCCTGTGTTCTCTTGAGCGGTATAGAGACCTGAATGAAAAGATGTTAGACATGGTGGTTGATGAAGCCTTAAATCTGGCACAGGGATTTGTAGACCCCCTACAGGAAATCGGAGAAACATGGGGGGTGAAATTTGAGGGTGGAAAGGTTATCTGTCCTCCAGAGTTTAGAA
>JAUWMY010000468.1 GCA_030612945.1 Desulfobacteraceae bacterium | reverse complement strand
TTCAACAGACCATCGGGCAAACGATTTCATCCTGATGCTCCCGTCTGGTCAGATTTCGGTTTTATGCGCACCTTCATTCCCTCTGTAGCAACACCAGGAAAACGTGTAATGATTTGATCTCCTTCTTCAATCCCCTCTTTGACGTACAACTGATTGTCCACACGCCTGAAAACCTTGACAGACTTGATGTGTACTTTGCCATCGTCCACCACGTAAACGCTATTGTCTTCATGAACCGCCTCTTGGGGAAGGAGATACAGATCATCAACTCGTTTTCCTACGATTTCCACCGTGACAAACATCCCTGGCATGAGCGGATGTCCGGTCCCGAGATGACCATCTTTTATTTCTATTATTACCGGCAAGGTGCGGGTAGTTTCTTCCATCTGCCCCTTAGTTCTGGATACAAAACCCTGCCAGTGGATTTTCTGCCCTGCCGCACTAAATATGACTCGGGCCCTGGCAGGTGGATCACCTTTCAGATTTACGGTTTTTCCTGAGTCAAAATGAAGCCATACAATGTCCTGGGGCGGGATATGGACCTCCACCTCCATAATTCCGACGTTGTACAGGTGCGCCAGTTTCATCCCTGCGGTCACATATTGGCCTGTTTCTGCAAGTTTTTTTGCCACACGGCATTCAAAAGGGGCCCGGATTTCTGTCCGATCCAGATCCAATTTAGCCTCTTTCATTTGTACCAATACAGACTGGCGCTGGGCTTTTAAAAGATTGATGCGGGGTTTAATGAGGGCCAGGGAATTTTCAATCTCCTGAGCCTTTTGGCGGCTCGTCAACCATCTCTGCTGGGTTTGATCCAACAGGGTCTGAGAAACCACCTTCCGCTTTGCAAGGGCCAGATTCCGTTCGTATTCTGCTTTTACAAGCCCAAGGTCCTCTTCAACGATTATCAAGGAGGCCTGAAGGTTTTTCCTCTCCTGGGAAATCCGAACTACTTCCGCATCCAGCCGCTTTATTTCCGTACGGAAGCGGTCCACGTTAAGGTTGTAGCTGCTTGGATCAATACGCATCAAAAAGGCACCTTTGGGGAAATATATTCCTTCCTCAAAGTCAGGAGACATTTCTACAATCCTTCCGCGCACCTCTGCCGTAAGGCTCAAATTTTCTCCGGAACGTACTGTCCCATAAGCCCGAATGATCATGTTTTGAGAGGTTTTGTGGGCCTTGATTGTCTCTACAAGAGTCACCGGATTTACAACAGTCCGGCGTGTCGGATGTGGCCGCATCTTGATCAAGACCGCAGCAATGGCCCCGGCAATGATTAAAACCAGGGCAATTCTCAAGCCTTTTATAAATATCCGGCCGGTATTTTTATTCCCGGATTCCACAGTTGTCATCAACCTATTTTTCCTTCCAGACAGGTTTTCGTTTTTTTAGAAAAGCATCTACCCCTTCCTGCGCATCCTCGGTCACACAAAGTGCCGCAAAGGTTTCATTTGAATATTCCAGGGCCTTTCCGAATTCCATGTCCGACATGCCATAAAATGACTGTTTCCCCATTTGAAGGGCCAAAGGGCTTTTTTCAGCCAGCTTGTTGGCAAGGGCCATAGTTTCTTCCTCCAGTTGATCCGCAGGCACTACCTTGTTTACGAGACCCCACTGTTCAGCATCCCTGGCATCTATCATATCTCCGGTGAGCAGCATTTCCAGACAACGCTTTCTGCCAAGTGATCTGGACAAGGGGACGGCAGGGCCCATACAGAAGAGGCCCACATTAATTGCAGTAGTCCCGATCTTAGTGCCTTCCGCAACAATGGCCAGGTCACTGGAAGCAATGAGACCGGCACCATTTGCCACGGCATAACCATGGGCAGAAGCGATAACAGGTTTCTTCATGTATGCAATCACATTGCTCATTTGCTCCATTAATCCCACCCATGCACGATACTCCTTCAGGGATTTCCCAAAAAACTCTGCCACATCGATGCCAGTGGAGAAGGCCTTACCAGCCCCTTTTACCACAACAACCCGGACTTTGGTTTCATTATCCAGCTGAATTAATGCCTGGTTCAATTCAATTGCCATTTCTGAGCTGAAGGTATTGAACTGCTCGGGACGATTCAGAGTGATGGTTCCCACATGATTTTCGTGTTCCACAATTACGGTACTGTAAGACATTTGTTACCTCCTTTGTAAACTGGACCTGTGAACGCTTAAGGTTTGTGATTTCTCGCTGTATTCTCATTTACATTTTTACATAGTCAATAGCCCTCATTGCAAGTAGAATATGTTGAAATCAGCAATTCGGCAATTCTAATTATGGCTTTCATCTGGCAGGGCCTAAAGGTCATAATGAGAATTGCTCGCAATTTTAGACACTTGAAAATGAGCCCTGAATCACATATCATTTACCGTAAGCGTTCACAGGTTTCCCGCTGAAAGCGGGATTAAGGGTTAGGGACAAAGACAAAATTGAAGACCCGAAGTCCTCGCAAAAAATGCTGGATTTACCACATAATTGCCAAAAACCATGTTCCAGATTTGTGGTGATGTGTAAGCGGTCAGTTTTCCCGTACAAAACGTTTACAAAATGACCTATGGTGATGAGAATGCAACCTTTGAACCTCTGAACCCCTGGCCCAGACCGATCATCGGCACTATACATGCGAAAAGTACAGTCTAAGCCTACTCAAGCACAGGTTTGGAATCATGCCACGAGTAGCACCTCCCGATCCCGTCCCGGTCTCGGGACGGGGAGGGCGGGCTTTGAACCCATGAACGTTACAATTTACCAAAAGGATCTCTAAAAGATGATACATGAAAAGATGGAACGTGTTCAAACAGGCCTTGATCGTATCAGGTTAGGTCTCTGGAAACAGCTAAAAGGGTATAAACTGGGCCTGCTCTCCAATCAGGCTTCCTTTGACAGCATGTTCAACGGGGCCAACGAAGTTATCTCTCGTCTGCTTCCCGGGCAGTTGAAGGCGCTTTTCGGACCCCAGCATGGCTATGGTGGTGAAGACCAGGA
>JAUWMY010000472.1 GCA_030612945.1 Desulfobacteraceae bacterium | reverse complement strand
ACTAAAGCGCCGCAATAAGTACCCCTGCTACAACGGCGATCTGAAACATAATCTGGGTGACGTCCTTGACGACTCTCAACCAGGGATATTTTACCACTTTCTTGGGCACTATAATGGTATCGCCGGGATCCACCTTTATGGAATAAAACCCGCCCGAGGACCACCTCTGCTTTTCAGAGTCCCAGCTCGCCATGCCGAGAAATCCCTCCTGGCTCTTGCTCAGGACCGAGCCGTTGGCCTTGACCAAATAGATCTGACCTTCATCAGCATCATCTGTCGCCCCGCCAACCAGGTTCAGGTAGTGGCCTATGGTTTTATCTTTTTCAGCAAACAGGGCGGTCGGATTATAGACTTCCCCAAGGACGTTCACGTGGTCCGGTTTACTCTTCACAATCAGGTGATCCCCAGACCTAAGCTCAAAGTTGTAATTGGAGGATGAAATTATCAGCACCTCCTCCAGCTCAATCACCATACGGCCCGTAGGTTGTGCAGTTCTCAATTTTTGCAGCAATTGTTTCTTGGCATTCAGGGTCTCCCGATAAATGGCCGCTTCCTCCTGACTCAAAGCCGTTTCCGTGGCCTGGGCGCTGATGGTCAAAATATCATCTTCTAACCTACTTAAATAATCTTTTAAACGCTCTTTCTGGACTTGTTTCACGGATTCCCTGAGAAACACAGCTCCAAATGGATATGCCGCCCCTGTGACTCCCCCTGCCCTCTCAATGACCGAGCTGAGCCTTTCCCCTTCAGAGAAGGTATACTCTCCCGGGAATTGAAACTCTCCCTCTAAGTAGACTCTCTGTTCCAGGGCCTTGCTGTATTGAGGGATCTCCCGAATATACACAACGTCATCCGGCTTCAGGGGAATATTATCCTCAGATGACCCTGCCATGGCCTCTCGAATTGAAAAATCAATCTTCAAGATATCCGTTCCTTCACTCACTGCAACCACTCTGGACATGGTTGCCTTGTCAAGATAGGCATTTCTTGCCAGGTTACCTGCTTGAAATATCAAGTCACTTACCTTCATATCTTTGAATAGACGGTAGGTCGCAGGAAACCGCACAGCCCCACTGATGCTCACTTTTGGAATCTGTTCCTTTTCCCAGACCTCATAAATCTGCACCCTGTCAAGGTCTTGAAGCAGGAGGTTCTGCTCCTCATCGCCTGCCAGGAGGGCGCCCAGGTTGAATTCGACGATTTCGGGATGAAGGTCCGGCGGAATCAGTCGAATGATCTCTGCCCGAGGAAGGTAGGCTTCCGCAAGAAGGTCATCATACGATGAAACTATATCACGCAGTCTCATTCCGGGTTTCAATTCATACTCGCGGGGGTATTTAACATGACCCTCAAGATAGACCACCTGACGAACTTTCTCATGTACCGGATAAATCTTAATTACATCTCCGTCTTTAAGTGGGGCTCTCAAGTTTTTGTCGGCCGTATCAGGAGATGAAGGATCCAGGTTAAAGCTTTTGACCACCCTTAGCTGGTGTCCCTTTATTCTCTCAATAATCACATTATTAAGATATCCGAATGGCAGCACACCCCCGGCCAGATCAATCACATCTCCAATGGTTTCCCCGACTTTCATCTCGTAGATAGCTGGACGCCTCACATTGCCTGCGACTCCCACAACAGACCCAATAACAGGTATGAAGATGGTATCTCCTGTCTGGAGCCGTATGTCATTATTCTTCATTCCCCTGGTAAAAAACTCATACAAATCAAGGGTAGTGACGTGTTTTCCGTTTCTGAGGACCTTTACGTTCCTCAGGCTGCCGTTCTTACTGGGCCCTCCGGCAGCATAGAGGGCGGAGATCACGGTTGAAAGGGAACTTAACGAATAGGTGCCAGGATTATTTGCCTCGCCTACAAGGAATATATCAATGGTGCGTAAACGGCCCATAGTAACGCTCATTTCAAAATCGGGATAATATTCCTTAAACTTTCGAAACAAAAAAAGCTTTAGCTCCGCAAAAGACAGGCCACTGACGTTCAAAGTTCCCAGGTTTGGAACAATGATGGAGCCATCCCGTGTGACTGATACACTATAAGATTTTTCTACCCTCCCCCAGAGATGGATAGTAAAGTTGTCTCCCGGTCCAATAATGTAACCGGTTCCCACAGGGACATTAGTTATGGGTGTAAAAGTCGATATATCTTTGGAAAAAAAATCATAACCGTACTGATACAGATCGCGCGATATATCTGTAGGAAACTGGCCGGAAAGGATTCTTTCTATACGAGAAGGAGGCTCAGGTTTTTCAGCAGGCTTCACTTCCTGCTCTAAGGTAGGAGGACCAACTTCTTTATCCCTGATGATTAAAGCAAGGTCGGGGTACTTCTGTAGCCATTCCCTTTTTTCTGTATCAGTCAGACCTTCAAATAGAAATATCTTATCAGTCTTACTCAGGTTAATAAACAGTGATTCTCTATCAGCTTCACTAAGGTTGTTAAAAATTTCCTGTTTGTCAGCATCTTCGAGGCTAATAAACAGCTCTTTTCTATCGGCTTCACTGAGATTGGTGAAAAGTTTTTCTTTGTCAGACTCACTGAGACTTTCAAAAACTGCCTTTTTTTCATCTTCACTGAGGCTGCTGAAAACTCTCTTTTTCTCTTCAAGGCTGAGGAGCAAAAAGTCCTTGATTGTCTCGTTATTCTTGAACTCGCTCCGAGAAGAGACGGGGGCGATTTGGGTTTGCGCTTTAGCATACCCCGGAAAACCCCATAAAACTGCAAAAAAGGTAACAAGTATCAAGAAAATGCCTGGTGATATTGAATGATTTTTCATAATTCTAAGCCCTGTTTTTTTGGTAATAGTTCACCGCAAAGGCGCAAAGTACGTTGATCTGTTTTTATATAAGATAATCCGATATTATAATAGCTTTATAAAAGCAAGGGCATCATGGTACCTTTCCACAGCTCCGCCCCGTCGGTTACAATAAATCGATAGTAAGTTCTTAATA
>JAUWMY010000319.1 GCA_030612945.1 Desulfobacteraceae bacterium | reverse complement strand
GGTTTTTAATCTCAAGAGGATAATCCCGGACATAGTCATCCCGGAAAACCTGTTGGTAACCCTTACGGGCTGCATCTGGCTCGGTAAAGTAGTGTGAGAATTCCGTTCCCACCATTTTGTCACGAGGCAATCCTGTAGCCTCCTCCCACGCACTATTCACATCGGTGATTTTCCCCTCGGGGCTGATAGTCACCAGCGGATCGAGACTTGCCTCGAACAGGGCCCGGGCGTAGCGCGCCGATTCTTGCAGGCCTTCCTGCGCCCGCTTCAGGTCAGTGATGTCGTTGGCAGTGACTACATAGTGGATAACCTCTCCCCCATCATCTCTAATGGACCCAACACTAACCAGGACGGGGAGGATTTCTCCCTCTTTCGTCCGGATCTTTACATCCACCCCTTTTGTGCTACCCCCCTTTAGTAATTGATTTAGTCTGCGTATATTGAAGAGCTGAAGTTCTTCTTCTTCTTCTTCTTCTTCTTCTTCTGCAAAAAGATGGCCAATCTGTTTGCCGAGCAGCTCATCCCTTGAATATTTCAGCCGCTTTTCTGCCTGTTCATTCACCGTCTCAATCCGCCCGGCTTTGTCAAACACAACGAGCAGATCGGACATATTGGAAATGATGGATTTGGTATAGGTTTTTTCTTTTTCAAGTGTTGCTGCCAGCTCTTCCACCGTACCAAGACGGAGTGCGTGTTCCCTGAGGGCGCCAACCGTCAAGCCGATCACAACAAACATCCCGGACCGTAGAAGGTTTGATATCTCCAGAACATGAACCGAACGTGAAAGAGTATCAGAAGCCATGAGCCACCCGCCCAGGAAAACGGCTACCCAGACAGACCGCCGTCCCCACCAAAAAGCGGCCCAAACGATGGGTACATAGAAAAAATGAGAGAAGACAACCTCCGTGCGCAGTATAAAATGGGAGTAGTAGGTTATACTTATACAGCATAGAATGAGCAAAATCAGAAGGGTTAACCTTGAGGAACCCTTAGTCACCAGGCGCCATGAAACTTTGCCCAAACTGCTAATAGAAAACATAGTTAGACCTCTTAAGTGATTTTGGGGACATTGTTGACTATGTTGAATAAGTCAACCGATGTGAGTGTAATTCAATGCAGACAAATACGCCCCTGAATATGCTCTGAGTGTTCTTATGAAAATGAAAAACCCCACCACCAGTTTTCTCAAAGAAACCAATGGGGTTATTGAATTTACAGCCCAGGCCGCAAGCCGACCCCTGAAATATGAGAAAGAAGTAGGGGTTTGCGGGGTATCCTAAAACAGTCATAGAAATTCTATATTGCGCTTCATGTGGGAGACTGTACAACCTGTAATTTCCAGAAATCCACATCAGATGATTCTTTTAATGCTACAGTCATGATCTCCCCCTCTCCTTTATCTTTTAGCACCCCGCGCAAATGCTTTTGGCAAAGCAGGGAAACAAGATTCTCGCATGGAAAAAGTATAGGAAAAATTTAGGACTTAAGTCAATGACAAAGGATCCTGCTCATAACCCCAACAGTTCCATCAGTGAAACTAATAGGGTTTTTGATTTTAGTTTCCTGGCTGCAAGCGAGAATGACAAGCTTTTCGTTGAATGTAACGCAACAAGCTGCGGGGAATTAACCCTTGCCCGCCTTTTGCGGGCTAAACTATTGAAAAATGGGCGAACTCTACTTTGAATTCAGTGGATTCTAATTGTCCCCCGATCTCTTCACCTCCTGCGTTTTTAAGTATAAAAAACAAATTTTACTGTTCGGACATTTTTGCCTTGAAATCTGCTAAAAACTGCACTACAATCACAACAATGATTGGCACTGAATTTATTAGAATAGTCAAAAAACTTGGCAAAATAAATAAAATTTCAGTCCGCTTTGAACCTAAACGGGGAAAGGGAAGCCACGGCACGTTATATTACGGTTCCCTCTTTACCATTGTCAAAGACAGAAAAAAAGAAATCGGGCCGGGACTGCTTAATAAAATGCTTGCTGACCTGAACCTTACAAAAGGCCACCTGAAATAAGGAGATTGTTCCATGTTTAAATTTACCTATCCAGCCAATATCAAACCGGATGAAGGCGGTTTTTTTCTCGTCACTTTTCCTGACATTTCATTTGCCGCCACAGATGGAGAAAGCCTAAAAGAAGCTCTGGCCGAAGCCGAGGATTGTCTGGAAGAGGCAATCGCAGTGTGCATTGTAGATGGCCTAGCCATACCTGAGGCCTCCACTGTTAAAAAAGGCCAATACGCAATACCCCTTTCCGCCCAAATGTCCGCCAAGGCCGCCCTCTATATTGCGGTACGTGAAGAAGGAATCAGCAAATCTGAACTTGCCCGCAGACTTTGCGTTGACGAAAAGGAAATCCGTCGTATGCTTTCCCCTAAGCACCAAACAAAACTGCAACGCATTGAACAGGCCCTTAGCCTGCTTGGCAGACGGCTTATTATCTCCTTAAAAAAAGCAGCCTAATTTTTCTATTTCCCTCAGAAAAGCGGAGAAGCGCTTATACACATGTCATCTGTGACTTATGGACGTTGTTGATTATATTGAATAAGTCATCAGATAAGAGAATAATTCGTTAGGGTAAACTATCTCGCCTCTCATTTGATATGGATTAAAATGACAAGGTCATAATACTATAGTCACTTACAGAAGTCAAAAATTTGGCACAAAGGTAGATTCATCGTCAAATTTTCCCACAGTTTTACATCTTGATTCCCTAAAAGAACTCCAATTATCTGTAATTATTGAGGATTTTTCTCTACACCATTCCGGCATATTTCCTGCATTTATAACGAGAAGGTCCGACTTAGTCATTTTAGGATGATTAGATGCGTGAACGAAAACCGTCCAACAAGGGTGGATGACCTTCGATTTAAGCAGTTAGGCGGTAAAGATGGATTATTGGCTATCATGATTAATAAAATCAAAAACGATACCGGGATGCTTTCAGTTCTTAGCATCGCGGGGGTGGATTTGACTGTGCAGAAAATTTTGGAAGACCAGCTTGTGCAAGTACAGAAATTAGAGTCCATCGGTCAGTTGGCTGCGGGTATGGCCCATGAAATCAATACTCCCACGCAGTATGTGGGGGATAATACGCGGTTTCTCCAGCACGCATTCAACGACTTGAGTGGGCTTTTGGAGAAGTATGAAGAGCTAATTGAAGCGATCAAGGTCGGAAATGTGGAACATGATTTCATTCGTGAAATACTGAAAAAAGCAGAAGAGGCTGATGTGGATTATCTCATGAAAGAGATTCCCACAGCCATTCAACAAACCCTGGAGGGCATAGAACTTATCGCCAAAATCGTTTTAGCCATGAAGGATTTTTTGCACCCGGGCACCGCAGAGAAAACAGCTATTGATATCAATAAGGCCATTGAGAGCACAATCACCGTGGCACGAAATGAGTGGAATTACGTTGCTGAGTTGGTGACCGAGTTTGATCTATCCCTCCCTCTTGTTCCCTGCCTGCAGGGGGAATTCAAGCAGGTGATACTGAACATAATCATCAACGCGGCCCAGGCCATTGCGGATAATATGGATGACGGTACTACGGGAAAGGGAACTATTACGGTCAGCACTTCAAGTGATGGGGACTGGGTTGAAATCCGAATTAGTGATACGGGCACGGGAATTCCTAAGGCTGTCCGAACCAGAATTTTTGATCCATTCTTCACAACCAGGGAAGCGACGGGCCAGGGTTTAAACATCGCGCATTCAATCATCGTGGAAAAGCACGGTTGGACACTTACCTTTGATACGGAGGTAGGTAAGGGTACAACCTTCACTATCCGCCTCCCCATCGAAACCGAATAAGAATGGAATGGTGTGATCACCTGAAAGCAATGCCTCGCAAAAGAAAGATAAATACCATAAATCAAGAGACCGAAACCGCTGCAAGTAAGCTGTTCGGGTTTACAGCCAAGGATTATCTTAAAACAAGGCTGGCGGAGTTACGTAGGAAACTAAATCTTTAATATTGAGGAGGAAAAAAAATGAAACGATTACTTTTTGTACTTATCGCAGTTGCAGTTTTCACTGGTTGTGCTGGCAATTATGGCCCCATTAGGATTGCCAAGTTAGAGCACCCGGAATGCATTAATAATGCTATTGATGCAGCAAGGACGTGGAGCCACAAAACTGGCGCTCCCGTTGGCATTGCAGTCGGACCTACTACCAAACATAAACCTTATCATGCCCAAGCCT
>JAUWMY010000473.1 GCA_030612945.1 Desulfobacteraceae bacterium | reverse complement strand
GGCGATATCATCATCTACCAGAAACATCGTTTTATCCGTAAAGCCTTCATAATGAGCCAGGACCTGTGCACTTTCAGCAGCGATCATTGATGGTCCGCCGTATAATGGGGCAAATACTTCTCCCACGCCTTTGAAAGGCATGACCCCATTGGTTGTGAGTTTTACTTCTTCCCTGACAGGGTGAAAGATGAATGAACAGCCATAGGGAGTACAAAATTTTTCCGGCAATCTTTTGGCTTCCGGGAGAATTTTTGTCAAGTTGGTTATTTTTACATTAACATAGTTGAAAAGGTTAAGGTTTTTCTTAGAGGAGTTCAAAGGTAGGTAAGCACCGGCGCATGAGCCGATATAAAGCCCACCATTCCTGATGAACTCTTCCAATTTATGGGCACCATTGGCTCCCAATCCTTCGGCCATAGCAAATGTATCCCCTCCTGACATTGCCAGGACATCCAAACCATTCAATCCATCCCTTTGGATTTCGTCTTCATTCAGGAAGGCAATCTCATAAAAGCCCACTCGGTCAAAAAGCTCTACAAACCACAACCATGAATGGGAAGCGCCCATTCCAGTATAGATACCTATTTTTGGATATTCCAAAACCCTGTCATTGGCCCTGTAAACAGTGGAGAAAGAACAGCCTGGCCCTTGCTGACCAAAATAGATTCTTTCTCCGCGTGCAACACGTCTATTAAAGGCCTTATAGCTCTTGTATATATCCAGAAATGAGTCCATTCATCTACCATGATACGTTTTCAAATCTGACTTTAACTTGATAGTATAGGAAATCCCTTTTTAAGTTATTGTAGGGGCGGCCCGCCCTGGAGCGATTTCCGTAAAATAAGCTGTTTTCGCTGTAAGGTGCCTCAAACCCATGCCGTAGATCAAGGCACCATCAAATCAGGTCTGGGCCAGGGCATTTATGACGTCCCGCGAAGCGGGATTCGACCTGCCCGCCATGCGAGCCCGCAAGGCGAAGCGGGCGGATAAATCGAACCCCTACAGGTCCGCACCAAAGGTGCGATATGTTCATAATTGCCTGTAGCTTACTGCAGGGCTGTTTATTTGCATATATAAGCTACTACATTATCCAATATCTCGGGGTTTATTTCCAGCTCGGCTCCTGTATTGACCAATTCAATCAATTTTTCCTCTGTTAACTCCGGGGACATGAGTGAAAAGATAGGATGTATGCCAAAGATATAGGAAATGGCCTGTCTTCTCTCCCACCATTTGGCATCTTCGCTACCATCTGCTGGTAGGCCAAAATCGGCAAAGATTGGCCTGGAAGGAGCCCATGGGCTAAACTTACCCTTTACGGTGCTTGACACAGGTGCCTTTAGCTCAGGAAACGACTTTATTATTTCATCAGGGTTTGTTCTGCCCGCTTTCTGACTCAACTCGGCCACGGCTACTGCATCAATGCCGTATTTTGCACATGCCTGCAAGATATGACATGAATCAGCAGCGGATATACCTGACTTCTTAAATCCTAACAGACTATAGATATCGGTAAGTAAAAAACCCGGTTCCTTTACCTTGGACTCCTTTATAAGACCTGGGTCTTCATCGAGATATACAAAAGTATTGGTGGCATAGGGGGTGTTGAAACAGGAACTGTGTCTGTGAATTAGGGGGGCAATCCAGTCCTTGATATCCTCTTCACCTATGGCTACAGGGATTTCAGCGATCCCTTTTTTTCCGGCAAATGCTCCTGTTTTCACTGCTAAGAGCAGTTCTTTGCATTGCTCTATCAATGCCTCGGGATCAGCTATTTCCAGAAGGCCCATACCTCTCAGGGCAATAAGCTTGAGTTTTTTCTGCCCAAAAAGCTTTCCAAATCCCCATCGATCTCCACTGGCCCAATAGTTAATACATACCTGGGCAATATCTGACCCAGATTCGCCAGCATTTCCTATGGCCAGTACCTGTATTACGTCATCCCCCATCAATTCCCGGACATAATCTGTTGACTCCCAAACATCCTTGCCCCAGACTTCATCTGAATCATTGATGTCTATAACCCCATCGTGTACCCAAAGATAAACAGGCTTTTCCGCCACCCCTTTAATGACAATGTAGTCAAAGCCAGAGTATTTTAACTCTATCCCTGCATCCAAGGTTAACGGCGCATGACAGACCTCGTCCGTCAAAGGGCTTTTAGCTGTAATGATAGACAAAGCTGAAGCTGGGACCAGTGTACCGGTCAATAAACCTGTACCTAATATGATTGGATCATCATCCTTAAATTTCTCATATAGAGCGGTAGTTATTCCTGCTCCACCGATCTTTTCGCTGACAAGATCGTCATCGAGTTCGTCTTCTGTGATTTCCGAAGTCCCTAAATCAATAATAGCTATTTTATTTGATGATAGGTATTCCATATCTCTTTTCTCCTTTAATTTTTAATCCACAAAAATGGCATCTACCGGACAAAATTTGATGCACATGGGCCCGCCTTCTAAATCACTACATAGATCACAGGCCTCTCTTAGCAACATCGGTTTTGCTGAGGCATCGGACTCAGCTTTTTCCTCTCCCTGTTCTGCCTCCTCAACAGCCCCAATACGTTGGATTTCCAGCCCTTCGGGCCTGGCAATCACTAAGTTTTCTTCTTCCTTCAGCATCACACCAAAATAATTTTTCTTCTCCCGACCCCGATATACCACGATACATGAAGAAAGGAGTGCAAAGGCATCATCCCGATGGTAACCGCAGGCCATCTCGCAGGCCATACAAGCCGTACATTTTAATGCGTCAATCTTGATTCCCATACCGAATCTCCTTTTTTATGTTTTTTAACTCATGCTGGAAATAAAGAGCAATTCCTCTAACTGCTGATATTCTATAAATAGCACATTGGAAAAAGTCAAATTGAAAGTAATAATATTATAAACATTATAAAGTTTATAATTTATTTTTCTACATTTTAC
>JAUWMY010000410.1 GCA_030612945.1 Desulfobacteraceae bacterium | reverse complement strand
TATTGTTTCGTATTTCGTATTTTGATATTCGTATTTTTTAAGGTTATTCCTGGGATTTGATGATATGACAAATTGCCAAAATCAGGGACAGAACTTATGAGACACGGTACAAGTAACCTCATGCGGACAAATAAAAGCCATGTGTAATTACTCGGGTTGTCAGGTTCACAGTTTCCAGCCAAAAGCGGGACTGAAAGCGGGATTTAGCGTCACCGCACCGCAAGCGGCATCTTCGGCAAGCGGCATCTTCGAGCGGCGGGGTCGCATTTTTCATATTGCTTGACATAGTTGATGAACCTATGAACGGCAGCAGTTACGCGCAATGTGCCACCCCTCAATATCTCAAAACTGGGCAGTTTTCATCAGTTAACCTTGAACCGTGAACCATGGAACTTTGAACCTGAGTACAGCCATGTTTTCTGGACGCGGGTTCTTGCCGGTTGTCAATAAGCTGACAGGTTTACAATTAAATCCATTTTAGCCCACCTAAGTTGAACCTCTTCCCGTTCAAGCCTTTTTCGCTGGCATTGAATTATTTGAAAATTCAAAGAGTTAAGTAACTAAGCCTTACGTTGTGAGGGTGGCATCGATTTTGCTGATATCCTTTAAACGGTTATAATTTTAGTTTTCTAATTCTTGGATGTGATCACAATAATTTGGGCTGGAGTATTGGAGTATTGAAACAATAGTTTTGAAATTTCAAAAAGTCCTTTTAGGCCCATCACTCCAGTACTCCAGTACTCCATCACTCCAATAATAAACATGTTCCTTCAGGGACTGAGCTTTTGGAATTCAAATACGCCAGGCGCATAGCGTCCGAAGTTTTTTCGCTTTGCTCTATGCTCTTTGCTCTATGCAATATTGCCCGATGCTCCACCATTGCAACTGCGGAGCAAAGCGGAGTTAAGTTCAACCTTGGGCAAGGATAAAATCGAAAGGAGATAGCAGTACAATACGCCATGAACACTCAAGCGATAGAATATACTCCTACAGTGGATTATAAACGTTACAGGCCCATAAGGCACAACCTAAAGCTTGTTTTTTTCTGCCTTACAGCCATCCCCTTTGTCGTATTTGCATTTATCTATTTCAGGATTGGAGCATTCACCACTGCTTTGTCCGGATTCCTTGTGGCACTGGTCCTGATAATTGTGCTTGAGGGATTTATGATTTTCAGAAGGACGGCTGATCACGTTGAGCAGTTGTCCTCAACTATGATAAAGGCCATGGAAGGTAAGGCAGAAAAGGTCCAAGATGGTGGCACAACCAGGGAATTTGCGATTATTGCAGATACGTTTAACCGAACCCTCTTCAAATTGGAAGACACTGCCCAGGAACTGGGTGTACGGGCGGTTCAGGCTTCGACATTAAATGAAATAAGAGAAATAGTTTCAAAAAGCATCAATATGGATGAAATTGCCAAGGCCATCCTTTCGCGGGTCATGAGGGCGGTCAACGCTAAAGCCGGATATCTGGCGGTGAAAAAGGGCGGGTCCCCGGCACTGCACATAGCAGCCTCACTCGGAATATCCGAAGAACTCCCGGATGAAATATCGATTGATGCGAATGAAACATTGGCAGGGCTGGTTATCGAAGACAAGTCCCCTGTTTTGATCGAAGATATAGATGAGGACCCTTATAAGAAAAAGCTTAATTCCCCTGATATTGGACTTCCGCGCCTGTTATATCTATCAATTGTCGCAAAAGGAACTTCCATTGGAGTGCTTGCCCTTGGAAGGGATAAAGAACAAGCCCCTTTCGAAGAGGAGTATGTACAATTTCTCCAGATATTACTCCAGCAGATCGCATACAGCGTTGAAAATGCCATGCTTTATGAAAATCTGCGGCGGTCCAACAGGAAGATGGAGGCTGCCATGGAATCCCAACAGAAGGCTCAGGACCAGATGTTGGCTTCAGCCAGAATGGCTGTCTTTGGTGAGCTGTCCCTCAATATTGCCCATGAGCTTAATAATCCACTTACAGGAATTTTAGGCTATACCGATCTCATTCTTAGCTCCACTGTTGAGAACAATCAGACGGAAGAGATGCTCCAGAGGATTCGAACCCAGGCCATCAGGGCAAGCAATATTACAAGGAATCTTTTGGATTTTGTCAGTATTGAGCCGGGTTCAAAAATCAAGACAGATCTAAATGAGCTTATAAAAAAGACCTTTTTATTGGGACGGGGAAGATTGCGAGACAGTGGCATCCAGCTTGAAATCAAATTGGCCGATAAACCGCTTCCCACAATGTTGGAGCCAGCCCAAATATTGCAGGTATTTTTTAACCTTTTAAGTAATGCTCTAAATGCAATGACCGGGGCATTTGAGGTGTCTCTGGGGGCAGAGGAAAATGGCCATGACAGAAAAGGAAAAGAATTTCTACTCAAGGTGGAGAGTGGGTCAAAAAAGGACATGGTTTATGTATCCTTCAAGGACACCGGTCCAGGGATACCGTCTGATCATCTTTCAAAGATTTTTGAGCCTTTTTATTCAACCCAGGATAAGATTAGCGAAGTGGGTCTTGGCCTGTGGGTAAGCTATCGGATTATCAGGGCTCACGGTGGTACTATCCAAGTTAAAAGCATTCCGGATAAAGGAAGCACCTTTATCGTTATCTTGCCATTGGCCGGGAAAAAAGAGGACGAATAGACCCTGCTACCCCATAAGCGCTAAGTTATTTTTGCACCGGATGGACTGTGGAAGGGTTACTTAAAAAAAATAAACATCGAACATCGAACGTCCAACATCGAATGTTGAATGGAAAAAGAGGAAACAGAAGAATTAATTAAAATTTTCGTTGCGAGTATCAAAACGGCTGAAAAGAAACACAAATAGGTGTTAAATGTTCGGTATTGGATGTTTGTTTTTCATTCGACGTTGGGCGTTCGATGTTCGATGTTCGACGTTCATCTTTCAAAACAACTTAGTGTTTATGCCCTGCTACCCCGTGATCCGTTACAATCCAAGTATCCATAACTAAGGCGCGAAAGAATCTTATGGCACAGAAAAAAATCCTTGTCGTAGACGATGAAGAGATGATTGTTGATTTGTGCCGGCGCGTGCTTACGAGTGAAAGGTACGACGTCCAATGTGCCTCCAGTGGTAAAGAAGCATTGAAGCTTGCCTCCCCCCCCGAACAATTTCACCTGGCAGTTATTGATATGTTGATGCCCGGGATTGATGGGCTCGAAACATTTCTGGCCTTAAAAAAGCAACAACCTGCGCTACTTGGCGTATTGATTACCGGACATGGCACTATGGATACTGCAATTCAGGCCATGGAACTTGGGTTCAGCGGCTTTATCAGAAAACCCTTTTCGCCGGTCGAACTGGCCCATGTTGTCAAAGAATCTTTTCGAAAAGCCGTGCTTTTTGAGGAAAACACACGTCTTAAAACGCTTATTCCTCTGTACAG
>JAUWMY010000427.1 GCA_030612945.1 Desulfobacteraceae bacterium | reverse complement strand
TTATCAGTTCTCTCCCAATAATCATTCTCTGGATCTGATTTGTTCCCTCAAAAATCTGTGTGAGTTTTGCATCTCTGAACATCCTTTCAACGGGGTAATCCCTTATATAGCCATACCCCCCAAGGATCTGAACCATGTCCGTCGTAATCTTCATGGCCGCATCGCTGCAGAAGCACTTTGCCATGGAGGCCAGCTTGGTGTTTGGATTCCCCGTATCGTGAGCGATGGCTGCCCTCAGCATCAAACCTCGACCCGCCTCTATCATGGTACTGGCATCCGCTAACATAAACTGGATCGCCTGGTGTTTAACGAGAGGTTTACCAAATGTAATGCGGTCCATGGCGTAATCAAGGGCATAGCTTACAGCACCTGCGGAAATACCCAAAGCGAGGGCCGCCACGGCCGGGCGAGACATATCAAAATCCGCCATGGCAATGGTAAACCCATCTCCTGGCTTTCCCAGGAGATTCTCTTGAGGTACCTGTACGTCTTCCAGGATCACCTCTGCGGTGTTGCTGCCGCGAAATCCGCACTTTTCTTCGATCTTGCCTATGCTAACGCCTTCCTGTTGCCTGTCTACAATGAAGAAGGAAAGCCCTTTTTCTCCGGTTTTTGCGAGTACAGAATAGATGCCGGCAATAGCCCCGTTGGTCGCAAAAGTCTTTCTTCCATTGAGGATATAGTGGCCATGAGTCCGCCTGGCAGTACTTAAAATGGCCTGCACATCTGAGCCTGCTCCAGGTTCAGTAACGAGGTAGGCGATCAGTTCTCGACCCTGGGAAATCCTTGGTAAATACTTTTTTTTCTGTTTTTGATTCCCCGCTGAAAGCAAAGGAAAACTGCCCACCGCCTGAATAAGCAACATAAGTGCGGAGGATGCGCAGGCCTTTGCGATTTCCTCAATGCAAAGGCAGAGTGTATGGCAGGGTGTTTGGGGCCAACCATCGTATTCCTCTGGAAGCGTGATCTGAAAAAGCCCGAGGTCCCAGAATAAAGATGCAATATCCCAGTTGAACGTGCCTTTTCGATCAGTTTCAGCCGCAACCGGGGCAATTTTTTCTTTGACAGCCCGTTTCAGGTTGTCCAGTAGGATTTTTTGTTCCTCAGAGGGCTCAATCATTTATCACCTCCAAATTCCTCAACCACATTTAGTTTAGGTGTTGAAGGAACCGCATTGTGTGCCGGGTACACCCCTACGAATTAAGGGATAGACGTGGATAGCGTGGATGTGGATATGTGGTTGGGACGAGGTGTTTTGAAATAGACAGCTCACCTACTCCTCAAATACGATAAGGACATTGTTTTCGGTTCCGAGACCGTTGGGAACGGTCTGGTTGTTCCCGGAATCCAGCCGCCACTGTCCATCCACAAAAAGTTTGTACTCGTATTTCCCGGGAGGAATCATCATACTTATTTTCCATATCCCACTCTCATCCTTCTCCATCGGATGACTCCCAGCATCCCAGTTATTAAAATCTCCCATTAATATAACATCTTTCACCGAGGGTGCTTTTAAACTGAAATTTACCCGTCGGTTCTTTGTCTCCTCTTGTAGAGCTGCTTCGGCCATGGGTTCATCCCTCCTATCCCATAAGTGCTAAGTTATTTCGTAAAAATTCATAGGCTGCATTTATGCCATACGGGCTTGTTCAAGAGATGAACATCGAACATCGAACATCGAACGTCCAACATCGAATAAAAAAAAGAACATCCAATACCGAACATTCAACGACTATTTCTTTTCAGCCGTTTTGATACTCGTAACAAAAATTTTAATTAATTCTTCTGTTTCCTGTAAAATATCATCTAATAGTTCAGGTTTTATAATTAGTGGCACATGCTGAATAAGTTTTAGCCATCTCTGCGTCTCCCTAAGTTCCTTTAATGAGATACGAAGCTTATGGATAAAGTCCTTTGGGGACTCCGCTGCCTGGGCTTCACCATGGTTTGGATAAGGTGAAGTTCCCGATCTTAACAATTGGCCCGCAACATGGTTGCCTGCTCTGGTATTTGGTAGCTGTTCAACGATCTTTATAATTCGCACCGAATACTCAAGCAGCCTTTCTTCCAGATCATATGTCTGTTTCTTCATCTTTTCCCATTCATCATTCGATGTTGGACGTTCGATGTTCGATGTTCATTTTTTCCCCTTTTCCTGCCATGGATATAATACCCGGGAGTGAAAAGATGCCTCCAGCGAATCAACCAATACCCGAACGATTCTGGCCAGGTAGCGAGTTGAGAGGTTGCATTCGTCGAATTGACCGTCAGCAACCCGCTTCACTATCAGGAGGCGAATCATTTTCTCTATCTTCTCTCGTGTGGGTCCCTCAATGGACCGGTAAGTGGCCTCAACCGCATCAACGATCATCAATACAGCGGCCTCGACGCTTTGAGGCTTTGGCCCCGGATATCGAAAATCTCCCTTGCGAACCTCGTCCCCCTCACTTGTCTTGATTGCCTTGTTGTAGAAATATTCCACAAGCTGGGTCCCGTGATGTTGAACAATAAGCCCCACAACAATCTCGGGCAATTTCATCTCTAACGCGATTTTTGCCCCATGGGTGACATGATTAATGATGAGTTTGGCGCTCTCTTGAGGGTCTAAGTCGTCATGAGGGTTCTTCCAGCCGGATTGATTCTCCGAAAAAATCTCGGGATCCGCCATTTTTCCGATGTCATGATAATAGGCGCCTATCCTCAGCAGGAGGGTGTTAGCCCCAATGGCCTGTCCAACTGTATGAGCGAGGTATGCGACTGTCATGGTGTGTTGGTAAGTCGCCGGGGTCTTGGTCAGGAGGTCTTTCATGAGGGGATGTTGAAGGTCTGCGTACCTGTTCAACTTAAAGTTTGAAGCAGTATGCCAACTCAGTTCCAGTAATGGCAGAAGGATGAGGGCCAGAGGGCCTGCTGCAAAGCCTCCAATGAAGCCCCAACCCATGTATCCTAACAAATTTTCGTTGATAATTTCCCCAAGTGAAGTGATCTTGACCTCTTGCCATTCCAAAAAAAAGCCAGCCACGCTTCCCCAATCTATGAAGAAAGCCAAGAGAATGATAGCGTTGATGATGCCCACCTTTAGTGAAGGGAGGAGGATGTGAACACGTTTTCGTATATTGAAAGAAACCAATACAGCCGTTACACCGCCGAAAGCAAAGAAAAGCAAGATCTCTAAGGTACGGCCCGAAAGCAAGGCTACCAGCGCCGCTCCCACTACTGTGGTCCAGGTGGCAGATACCCTCTCGTCGAATAAAAGAATGATAAGCAAAGGGAGAAATGC
>JAUWMY010000417.1 GCA_030612945.1 Desulfobacteraceae bacterium | reverse complement strand
GCCTGTACCGATGCTGATAAATGTTGTTTTGGCAGCCACCGGCCCTGCCAGGGCGAGGAGTACACACAAAGACAGTATAATGCTTGCTCGTTTCATATTAATAACCTCCCTTTTAATTTGATGATATGGTAAATTTCTTTTTCCAAGTCCGCCTGAGGCGGACGCTACATAAAACTGCGAAGTAATGTTACAACTTGACGAATTCTACTTTTCCATTGTTTTTATCATCAGCGTTATAGCTTTCGGTTTTTCGTACATGTCTTTGACCGGATAGACAAATTTTACAGTCTGACCGGGTTTTACCAGGCCTTTTTTGGTCTTTCTGGGAAGTAAGCCCCCCACAGCTTTGCCGTTATCCATAAAGATGTTCACTTTAAAACGTTGATCCGTATTGCTCACATTTTTTATAGCTACGTTAAAATGCAGCGTCTCGCTTCCCCACTTCTCTTTAAAAACGCATGAGAATTCTTCAAGCTGCGCTTCGGGAGCTATTGTTTTGTCCATCTTACTCTCTTTTACGCAAGAAAAAACCTCACCAGGTTTGGGCTTTGCACCAGCGCAACCGGCCAGAGCCAGGCCTGATGCCACTAAAATTACCAATAACCAGGTCGATACATCTTTGAAACGATTCATAATTACCTCCTAAGTCATAATATTTGTAAGCCTTACCAAAAGGGACAAATGGATTTACATACCTCCTTTCTATTTATTATTTGAGCTGAATTTTTTAATTATATATATCCAAGAATGCAAGTCAACAAATTTAGTTGTTTAGCAAGCTTGATGGAATCGTAAAAAGCCCAAATTTACAGGATTCTCCAATTCAATATTCTCACAACAAGCTTAAATAATTCGTAATCCCTGAATTCCTAAATTCCTAAATCCATGTAAAAAGGACTTTTTACATGGGCAGCAAGCTTGGTCTACAATACTATCTCCAGTTCACATCGAGGGCTCAGCCCTGCTCCAGTCGATGGGCCAATGATTGTCTAATTTCTTCAATCTGTTCACTATCCTCCACCTTTTGCCCTTCCAGATCACGCACATAAAACACATCGGCTATTTGATCTGCCTTTGTGGCGATCTTGGCGATTCGGATATCCAGTTTTAGATTAAAGAGAGTATGTGTAATCATATACAACAAGCCCACACGATCATCAGCAAAAACCTCAATTAGCGTAAAAAAATCAGACAATTCATTGTTCACCATGACTTTCGGTGGTCGGGATGGCGTTTTTCGGTGTGAAAGAATACAGGGTGCTGCCTTCTGACTAAGGCGGTAGTCTAAGGAAAGCTTCCCTGTAAATGCGTTTTTCAAGTCTGTTTTCATCCTTTTCCAGGTCTCGTCCGGGTGGATGGGATCAAGGGGGCTTGTTACCCTGAAAATATCCACGGCAGTGCCGTCCCGCCATGTGTATATATGGGCAGAGAGTATATTGATATTGTTAAGGGCCATCACACCTGTAATATCTGAAAACAGTCCGGGCCTGTCTTTTGCCAAAAAAATGACTTCCCAACAACCCTGCCCGGGTTCTTCCCTGGCCTCAAAAATAAATGCAGGTGCTTGAGGATTGTCCAACCGTTCCTTGAGCCGCCTGACAAATGCATGATGCCGCGCAATGTCATGAGGACCGGTTTCCAGGAGGTACCGCGGGGACATGGCTTCGAAAACGTCTTCGAGATCTCTATCATCTATGTGGCCTGCCATCAAACTGCGGACTTCTGACTGGGTCTTCCTGACATTTTGGGAGGCATGGGAAGTGGCCAGTTCTCCATTTACCAGGACATGGAGGCTCTTAAAAAAAAGCTCCTGCACCAGGTTGGCAATCCATTCGCTCCAGGCCCCGGGACCAGTAGCCTTTGAATCAGCCCATGTCAATAGATAGAGCATCTTGAGTCTTTCAACATCCCCAATAGTCCTGGCACATTGAATAACGACCTTTTCGTCGTTCAAATCCCTGCGGGTTGCAGTTTCCACAAGAAAAAGATGATGTCCAACCAGGAACAGGATGTCTTCGTCTCTCTTTTTATCATAACCAAAACGCTTCAGGATATTTCGCGTAATGGCAACCCCTTGTCGAGCATGATCTTTACCGACCTTTCCAATATCATGAAGCAGCCCTGCCAGAAAAAGTGTTTCCGGGTTTGAAAGATCAGAAAAAATGTCCAGGAGTAATATGTCCTTCTCTTTGGAAAGACTCTTTAGGTGCCTGACCGTTTCTAACGAGTGTCTTCCCACCGGGAAAATATGATAGGCATCGAACTGTACGCGGTCTATGATCTTCCCAAATTCGGGTATAAAGGCCTCTAAAAACCCGGTTTCATACATCTGGTCCAGTGCTTCAAATGTGTTTTCCTCTGTCATTATATTGATAAAACTCTGGACCACCCTCCCAGATTTTCTGAAGTCATCATCTACCAAAAAGAGAAACTCCCGGACCAATCTTTTTGCCTCCATGGAAAGACCGCAGCCCAGGCGGGAGCTCTGCTCAAAGACCTGGATCAGTAGGAAAGGGTTCGAAAGAATACCGGTAGCTGAGTTTATGTTTAACTCGCCTTGAGATAAGTGGAAACCACCCGCAATATCCGTGTCATCAGAATCATTTTTAATACGGCGCCATTTGGGGATGTGACTTGTAATTAAAGACCGGTAAAGAGACTTTATTGAGGCCATTGAGGCATGGACTTGCCCCATGAATTGCTCTACAGCAAGGAGATCCTTCTGATCTTTGAAACCTAACCTTTTCGCAATCCCCTCCTGATATTCGAAAACCATTCGATCATTTTTCCTGCCGGAGAGTTGGTGCAGGTGGTTTCGCACAAGCCAGATGAACTCAAGGTGATCACACAGTGTTTTGTATTCGTTATGGGAGAGTTTGCCCATGTACTCCAGATCCCTTGGAGCCCTCAAATTGAAAAAGGCCTTGGCCAGCCACAGGATATGATGATAATCCCTCAGCCCGCCGATACCCTCCTTAATATTGGGCTCAAGGAGATGGCTTGCGTCTCCGAAGTTATGCATGCGGATTTTATACTGATCTTCCAGCCATCTTCCAAATGCAATGGCGTTTTTCGACACAACTTTCTTTTGTATGGTCTCCACAAGAGAGAGATAAACGGGTGAGTGTCCACCGACAAAACGGGCATCCATCACAGAGGTCAGGACTTCAAAATCGTCCTTAGAAAGGGCAACTGAATCCTTAATACTCCGAATCCCATAACCGAGGTCAAGTCCGAGATCCCACAGGGGGAAAAAAATTTCTTCGGCAAGTTGTTTCGCTCTGGAAGGGATCTTTGGGCCGAACAGGATCTGTATGTCAATGTCCGAATAAATACAGAGCGCCTTTC
>JAUWMY010000026.1 GCA_030612945.1 Desulfobacteraceae bacterium | reverse complement strand
CCTGCACCTATTTTTTTCTTGACACGTAGTTACAATATAGCTATATTGTAACTACGTGTCAAGAAAAAAATAGGTGCAGGAGAACCCAACCACCTTACCACCTGTCCGCTTCTTCCCACCTCTCTGTTATTCGTGACGATTTTCATACCACTCCTAAAACTTCTCTATGGCCATTACAAAACTCATCTTTTCAAATGAGCTATGATTCAACATATCGGAAGTTTTATAATTTACTGAAATTAAACAGAGTTTTAGACGCTTAGCGGTTTTGCTTCGCACATGGAATAAAGGAAGGCGATCCCCTTTCCGGGCAGGGGCAGGAGGCCAAACGGGCAGCTATAAATCCAGGTCCTTTCTAAGGTTAATAAAATTGCTCCGGTCAAAATCCAAAGTCTTAAAAAAGGACAAAAGATCAACAGAATCCCAGCGGACAGAGGTAAAAACATGCTTAATGCCCCTGTCCCGATAGACTCCGAGTATTTCCTCGGCCAATTTGTTCCCTATGTCCCGACCCATAAACTTAGGGTCTACGCCCAATGTGACAATCCACGCACTTTTTTCAAGGCCAAACCCGCCATATACAATATGACTGATCATGAATCCCACAACTTTGCCATCGATTTCGGCCACAAAACTGGCGTCTTTATCGCTTTGTACCTGCTCTTCAATGACTTGCCTGAAATCAATTTTCGCAGGCGCTTTCGTAATGGCGGTCATAATCCTGCCAATATCATCCGCGTCTTCGATTTTGATGCTTCTTATGAGAAAATTATCCGGCAAGTTATTCATTTTCCTCCGTATTACGTTCTTTAATCAATCCTGATTATCTTGACCCGGCATCCGACCCAGTCCGGTGGGAGATAGACCCTGCCGCTATTTCCACTCAGCTTAACTGCCTTTTCCACCATTTCTTCGCCGTAGACCTCGAACTTGACCTTACCTCGGTTTACTTCATCGGTCATGTTCTGGGTATTTTTTAATTTTTTTCCGTTGTCCATTTTGTCAGAATTATTTGATACCATCTTAGAAAAGCTCGCAAAGGCATTAACTATTTGAATTTATACTAAAATCATACCATATTCCCCCCAATGGCATCCTCATAATATGATTAATATTTAGCTACAAAGTAGCTACGTGTCAAGAAAAAAATGATGGTGACACGATATTCTTTTGCGAAGACTTTTCTTCTCTGATATGTTGGTTTCACTCCACAATTGGAATAAATTGTAGAATATCCGAGTAACATCTCAATAAGCTCGGGAATTACGACTTCTGTCCCCTTTTGAAAAGGGGGATTTTTCTGACAAAACCCAGGCTTATTGAGGACTGACACTTTTGAGGCTTAAACCCGGCTCATGAGGAGCAAATATGAATCAAGAAGACAAAAAATATCTTACCCCAACAGCCATCATAGACAGCGATCACAGGGCGATTATCGCCTATGCCAGGGAGATAATCCGCGGAAGCAAAGATCCTGTAGAGCAGGCTGTTAATATATACTATGCTGTCAGGGATGGAATCTGGTACTCTCCCTATTATCCTTTTTATCTTCCCGAACATTACCGGGCCAGCAATGTCTTAAAAAGCGGTCGGGGTTACTGTGTATGCAAGGCATCGCTGCTTTGTGCCCTTGGCAGGGCATGCAGAATTCCCTCGAGAATCGGCTTTGCGGATGTCCGGAATCATCTCGCCACCAAACAACTTATCGAATTCCTGGGCACAGATTTGTTTGTGTATCACGGTTTTGTTGAATTTTATCTTGAGCAAAAATGGGTTAAGGCGACCCCTGCCTTTAACGTGGAACTATGCGAAAGGCACGGAGTCGCGCCACTCGAATTCAATGGCCTTGAAGACTCCGTTTTCCAACCTTACAGCCTGGAAAAGAAGCAGTTTATGGAATATGTGACAGATTATGGAACCTACGCTGATATCCCGGTTGACACAATTGTGGCTGCATGGAAAAAGGCTTACGGTGAAAAACGTGTAACAAACTGGATCACCCGGTTTGAAAAATCAGGTGGAATATCTTCTCGTGATTTTGACCGGGAGGAAATCTGGAAAGGGCCCTAAAACTCAGGATCGGCTGAAGAATGGCCGCGGGTTTTAAGCGAGCCCTCAGTTGGCGAAAACCCGCTTTCATCGGGAAACTGTGAACCTTACAACCTGAGTAGTGACCATAATTTTTTCAAAAGGAGGTGAGACAAAAGAGTATTTATGAAAGGAAAATCAACAACTAACCACCAATATTTCAACAAAGGAGGAGAGACATGAAAAAGAAAAATCTGTTTCGGTTAGGCTCTGTAACATTGGTTGCAACACTAATTGGTTTTTTTTCATTTATTTGTTTAACGTCTTCGGCTGATGCAAAAGTGTACCGGTGGAAGATACAATCCGGCTACCCGCACGGAGACCTGTCTTTTGAACTGCTGAAGGATTTTGCTGCCTCTGCCGAGAAAAGGAGCAACGGGCAGTTAAAAATTACTGTGTTCGCCGATCCGGAGATAGTACCCCTGGAGCAGTTGTTCGACGCTACAAAAAGAGGGACTCTGGATATGCTGCATGCGGCCGGTGCATTTTGGGGAGGGATAGTCCCTGTTGGCGAAGTTGAGTTTGGAATACCTTACGGCTTTAGAGTCCCTGAGGCAAAAAACTTTAAGGACAGCGCTGGAATAATCCGAAAATTCTTTTTTAAAAGTGGATTCGTGGATTTACTCCGAGAAGAATACGGCAAGCAGAAACTTTACTGGCTTGATATGCACACTTACGGCCCGGTTCCCTTTGTGGTTGCAACAAAACCCATCAAGACCTGTAAGGATTTGAAAGGGGTGAAAATAAGAGATGAGGGTCTTTATACCAACTGGCATAACATGCTGGGCGCTCGCGGCACTTATATCTCCGGTGGGGAGGCATATATGGCATTGAAGTTGGGAACCCTTGATGCAGCCCAGTGGGATGTAAGTTGCATTACCGGCTTGAAATGGCATGAGGTAGCACCTTACTGGATCCGGGGTGAGGAGAATGATCACTGCATCGGGCATATCCTGGTAAACATGAAATCGTGGAATGCCCTGCCCGATAATCTCAAGAAAGCGCTTAAAGATGCTGCAAAGGACTATTGGGATGCGACCGTCAAAGGCTATGGCGCTGAGATAGGGATAGTCGAAGACATGGTAAAAAAAGGCACCCTTAAAGAATGCCAGCTTGATAAGGATTGCATAAACAAACATGCCGAAGCAGCCCATAAACTGTGGAATGAAGTGGCCGGTAGGGATCCGGCAAGCGCGAAGGCAATTCAAATGATTAAAAGATGGAGAGGGATAAAGTAAATAACGCATTAGTAAAATTTGGATCATTAGAAGCAGAGTGCTTCTTTAGACAGACAGGAGGGGGCAATTTGCTCCCTCCTGACCGGTTGATTTATGAAAAGCAAATTTCCCTTAAGAGGGTCTTAAACATGTCTAAATTGAAGGCTATTTCCAATGTTGTTGATGTTATCAGCCAAAAGATAGGAAAAGCCGCAAGCTTCCTGATCTTTCTTATAATGGCCATAACCACAGTAGAAGTCGTGGCAAGGTATGTTTTTAACCATCCGACTATTTGGGTATGGCCCGTAAACAGACAGCTTTTTGGTGTTTTTATTCTCTTCGCCGGTATTTACACCATGTCTAAAGGCGACCATATCAGGATCGAGATCCTCTACGACTGTTTTTCTCCAAGAATGAAGCTGATCGCACGTTTGATTGCCCTGGCATCCTTCATTACTTTCATTGGCGCGTTGATCTGGCAAGGGTCCTGGATGGGTTGGAATTCATATACCGTTGGTGAAACGGCAAGCGGTGCATTCCGTATACCTCTATACCCACTAAAGCTACTCATACCTATAGCTGCCTTTTTGTTTTTACTTGAAGGAATAATTATTCTTTCAAGACGAGGAGACTGAGGATAAAGCCTTATGAGTATTGAGCTGGTGACAGTCCTTTTGTTTAGTGGCCTCATTTTTCTTTTGGCAATGGGGGTTCCCGTTGCATTTGCCTTAGGGGGCATTAGCGCTGTCTTTGCTTTTATATTAGGAGGCCCCAACGCGTTATATATTGTCGCCACCACTACTTACAGGGAAATAACAGACCCTAACCTGATAACCATTCCGCTGTTCCTCCTAATGGGGAATTTTCTATTTCATTCAGGCATATCAGATCGTCTATTTCAGGCATTGAGTTACTGGCTGTCGGGCCTGAGGGGCGGTTTGGCAATCGTATCCGTCGGAGTATGCGTTGCACTGGCCATGTGCGGGGGGTTCGGCCCCGGCATTCTGACCATGGGGCTTATTGCTGTTCCCGCTATGCTCAAACGCTCCTATGACAAATCACTGGCTTTAGGGAGCGTTATGGCCGGAGGAGTTCTGGGGGAAATTATTCCTCCCAGTATCATCATGATCATTTTTGCCTATATTGCAAGGATCTCCATAGGAAGGCTTTTTTTTGGAGGGGCAATCCCTGGCCTTATCACTGCTTGTTTGTACATACTCTACATAACAATAAGGTGCCATTTTCAACCCCATCTTGCACCCAGGGAAGCCGTTGAGGTAACATGGAAAATAAGATGGGCCGCGCTCAAGGATATAGTTCTCCCTGTATTATTAGTAGTATTAGTATTAGGGTCAATCTTTTTAGGGATCGCAACTCCTACAGAGGCCTCTGGTGTGGGAGCAATGGGCGCTTTTTTAATCTGTTTTATTTATGGTCGTTTTACCTGGAAGGTCCTTTCAGATTCATGTCTGGAGACCTTAAAAATCAGCGGTATGGTCTTGTGGATTCTAATCGGGGCCACTCTTTTTTGCGTCTTTTATACAAGCGCAGGTGCCCAGTCCCTGGTTATGGAAATAGTAAAAGGCCTGCAAGTAAATCGCTGGCTGATTCTTGGAGCCATGCAAGTCATCCTCCTCATATCGGGCATGTTCATGGATGATTATGCGGTCGTCACAATATGTGCTCCGATTTTTGTACCCATAGCCAAGTTCTTAGGTTTCGACCCCATATGGTTCTCTATACTTTTTATCCTTAACATGCAGGTGGCGTACCTAACGCCTCCATTTGGCTGGGCATTAATATTGCTTAAAGGAGTTGCTCCCCCTGAAATACAAACAAAGGACATCTGGCGATCAGTGCCTCCATTTGTGGGAATACAATTGCTGGTCCTAATCATTGCAATGGTGTTTCCCCAGGTAGCCCTTTGGCTTCCCGAGAAGATGTTCTAAAATATGGCCGATATAATTTCTAATAGCTGTTGAGAGAAGGAGGTCTTTAATGCACGAATTTAAGCTTACAAAAGAATGGACTGAGGAAGACAAGTTGCACATGCTCCACGGCGGTGTTGCGTTGGATGACTTTGCCGAAAACGGCACCCCGTTGATATTGGATTCAGCTTATGGGATCAGGGTGAAAGATATTCACGGTAGAGAATATATCGATGCCCTGGGAGGCGCCATATGCACAAGTTGTGGTTACAGCCGCAAAGAATTGGCAGAGGCGGCAAAGGAACAGATGATGAAGCTGAGTTACGCTGAGTCATGGTCGGGAATAACCAGCACCGCCGCCATTGATTATGCCCATGCCCTGTCTGAATTTACCCCTCAAGGACTTGGCAGGTTCTTCTTTGTTAATAGCGGGGCTGAGGCCAATGAAACAGCCTATAAGATCGCTCGATATTACTGGGCCACAAAGGGGTTCAAGGAAAAAAACAAGATCATCAGTCGAAATCTTGGCTATCACGGGCTCAACATGGTCTCCAGGTGGGCTACGGGAATTCCCAGATTTCAAGGAAAGCTCGGGGTCCCTGACCCTGATATCGTGAATATAGCGGAATGTTATTGCTACCGTTGTCCTTTTGGGAAGGATTACCCCGGTTGTAACCTGGAATGTGCCGATGCCCTGGCCCAAGCCATTGAAAAACAGGGAAAAGACCGTGTCGCCGCATTTGTTGCCGAACCCATCTATGGAGTTTCAGGAACAATCTGTCCGCCACCGGAATATTTTCCCAAAATAAAAGAGCTCTGCGATAAATACGAGGTCCTATTCATTCTTGATGAAGTTATGACAGGATTTGGAAGAACGGGCAAAAATTTCGCATGCGAGCACTGGAATGTGACACCCGATATGCTTTGCATGTCAAAGGGGATGATCAGTTCCGCCCTTCCTATTGCAGGTGTGGCCTTTACAGAAGACATTTTTCAGGGAATGCTCTGTTCGGACTCCTTTCCCCATCTTCATACCTGTGGAGCTCACCCGGTATCCTGCGCAGTGGCAAAGAGAAATCTTGAAATCATTCTTGAAGAAAACCTGGTGGAAAATTCTGCGGTGATGGGCAAATATATGCTGGATGAACTTACCAAGTTGCAGGAATATCCCTTTATCGGACAGGTACAGGGCATGGGTCTGTTCCTCGGGTTTGAGATGGTACAGGACCAGAAGACAAGAGAGCCCTTTAAGAATAAGGAAGAAAAGAAGCTTGCAAAGGCGATACTGGAAAATGGTGTAATCGTACGTCCCGGTGGCAGTCGCATACAAATCGGTCCGCCTCTTATCGTAACCAAAGACGACGTGGACGTTATATTAGCTGCCATTAAAAAGGCTGTGGCCAATTTCAAAGCCTGAGACGGGGCGCTTTAGTAATACAGTAAGCAGTACGGAGTAGGCAGTAAGCACCATAAAAAAACGTCTTATCAGGAGTTGTCCGTTGTCCGTTTTGGGTTGAGCGATGGAGAGCTACCGAATTATATCTCACTCATGGTGAGGCTATTGACATCGGGTTTTTCGGCCATTCTGTCTTCTGCCTTCCCTGTGGAATATGGAATCTATTCCTCTGGGGTCTACTGAATTCTGTATTCTTCCAATTGAGCTTTTTCGCTCAATTGGGATAATACAGCCTGGACTTATTGAGAACTTACATTTACGAGACGTAATATTATGTTAATAGTTATTGCAGGGCTGGTTGGCGCGGGAAAATCCACCGTAGCCCGTAAAGTATCCGAGAGGTTTTCTATTCCTTTGCACAGCATTGACGATGACAAGGCGGAAACCGGTAAAAAATATCCTCAATTTCAACACTGGGTTGAGAACAGTATTCCCTTTCCTGATGAGTTTCGTATAGAGGTCTTTGAGAGTACGTTGAAAAGGTTGCGGGAATTAGCAAAGGAACACCGCCATGCCATTGTTGAAGAAACGTTCCATAAGAAAGCTATCCGTGAGCCATTCTTTGAGGAAGCCAGGAAGATTTTTGGGGGCATTATCCTGACTTTTGTTGAAACTGATGAAAAATTTGTCAAAGAAAGGCTCGAAAAACGAACGGAAGAAGAAAATCATATGGTTGGATATGGGATGTATCTCTCATTTATATCGAAATTCGAGGCCTTTGAGAAAATAGATTTTACCTTTAACAATAATGAACATTTTGAGAAAAACCTTGCAGAATATCTCCGGTTCCTGAAGGAAAGACTTGAGCTATAGCCTCAATTGAGGTGGTACTTGGTATCCGGTACTGTTTACTGGTTTAGAGGAATATTTTTCATTATTTATATCTCTATCAGGGAAGTAATATAAGATAAGACGTGAAACACCTTAAAACCAATACCAGATAACCAATACCCAATACCATCTAATTGAGCATCACTCAATTAGGGTATAAAATGCCCGTCTGGGATAACTCGCTGGCGGCCTATTCTAAGTTCAAAAATAGAATTTTGACAAGTGAGGGGGTTACGTTATGCTAAAAAAAATAGTCGTTATCGGAACAGTAGACACGAAAGCCGACGAAATAAAATATCTCAAGCAAAAAATAGAAGACCGGGGACACTATGCACTCGTCATGGATATTGGAGTACTGGGGAAAACTCCTTTCGAGCCTGAAATCAATAACCGACAGGTTGCTGAAGCGAGTGGAGTCTCCTTGGATGAAATCGCCGCCTACAACGACGAAGACAAGGCAATGCAGAAGATGGCTGAAGGAGCAGTTAACCTGTGCATGGACCTTTATGCCAATGGTGACCTGGATGGGGTGCTTGCCATAGGTGGAACCATGGGCACCGATCTGGCCCTTGATGTGATGGCGGTGCTGCCCCTGGGTGTTCCCAAGCTGATAGTCTCCAGTGTTGCCTTCTCTCATCTAATACCTCCCGAAAGGATATGTGCTGACCTCATGATGGTACTATGGGCCGGGGGCTTATGGGGACTAAACAGTATATGCAACCAGGTGCTGAATTCTGCGGCTGGCGCTATTTCAGGAGCTGCTGAGGTATATACGAGAGAAGAAGAAACCCGGTCACCGTCAGTTGCCGTAACTTCATTGGGGCAATCCTGTTGCAGATATCTTAACTGGCTTAAACCGGGCTTAGAAGAAAGGGGCTATGAGGTTGTAGTTTTTCATACAGTGGGAATGGGTGGCAGGGCCTTAGAGTCTCTCATAGCCAACGGACGAATCAATGCCCTTTTAGACCTGTCGGCTGTCGAGGTCAGTGACCACGCCCTGGGCAGCATTGTTTCTGCCGGTGAATCCAGAATGGAAACAGCGGGCAAGATGGGAATCCCACAGATCGTGGCGCCGAGCTGTATCGACGGTTACGACGTGGCAACATGGCAACCTCTGCCTCCCCGGTTCAGTGGTCGGCCCTTACACGTACACAACCGTCTAATCAGCGCTCTATCAACCACTAAAGAAGAAAAGGCAATGGTAGGCAATGTGATGGCGGAAAAGCTGAATAAATCCGTAGGTCCAACAGCCGTGGTCATCCCTTTACAAGGACTGAGTGAATGGGATCGCCCTGGCAGTGACCTCTACGATCCGGAGGGAATCATTGCTTTTGCTGAGGCTTTTAAGGATAAAATTAAGCCAGAAATAAAAGTCATAGAGCTGGATGCCCACCTTAATGACAAAATTTTTTCCGATACCGTCCTGTCTCTTTTTGACGAAATGATGCCCAAAGTACCATAAGTAGTGCCCACCGATGCCCAAAAGGAGTTAATCCATGAGATACAGACTGACAGTGAACCTGGAAACCCAAACGATTGATCGAAGCGATCTCCCGGAGGAGGCGGCATGGCTGGGAGGTCGTGCCCTGCTTGACTCAATCTTACTGGCGGAGGTGCCGCCAACGTGCCATCCCCTTGGACCTTACAACAAAGTCATTATTACGCCGGGCCTTTTCGCCGGGACAACCATGCCCACGGCAGGCCGGTTGTCCATCGGCGCCAAGAGTCCCCTCACGGGCGGTATCAAGGAGTCTAATGTGGGCGGCATGGCCGGTATTGTATTGGGCCAACTGGGTATAGGCGCCCTTGTAATAGAAGGCGAGTCCGCTTCCCAATCGCTCAAGGTGCTGGTCATCCGGCAGGATTCTGCCGAACTGGTCGAAGCATCTGAACTCAAAGGGTTAGGAAATTACGATACCGTGGCTGCCCTTAAAAAACGATTCGGCCAGAAGGTGGTTATTATCTCCATCGGTCCCTGCGGTGAGATGAAAATGGCCGCCGCTACTGTAGCCGTGACCGATAACGACGGCCGGCCCTGCCGTCATGCAGGCCGGGGTGGTTTGGGCGCGGTCATGGGTGCTAAAGGACTCAAGGCCATTGTTATTGATCCTCAGGGAGCCAGACCACTAAAAGCTGTGGATGCCCCTGCCTTTGCGAAAGCAGTGAAGGAGTATACAAAAATCATTCAATCCAGCAAGAGCACCGCATTCCTGCAAGAAAACGGCACGGCCGGCCTGGTGGATGTGAGTCAGGCACGGGGCAGCATGCCCACCCGCAACTTCTCGGCCGGATCATACGAAAAAAAGGATGCCATAAATGCCGAAAGGCTCAAGGAACTGATGCGGGAGCGTGGAGGCAGTATGGGCCACCCATGCATGAGGGGATGTATAGTGCGATGCTCTAACATATTTAATGATCAAAACGGCCAGTACCTGACCTCTGCCCTGGAGTACGAAACCATTGTGATGATGGGCGCTAATCTTGATATCGACGATCTGGACACCATAGCACAAATAGATTTCCGCTGCGATGATTATGGCTTGGATACCATAGAAATGGGGGCGACCCTGGGGGTGCTGACAGAGACAGATCAATTTAGTTTCGGAGATCGCAACCGGGCCATCGCCCTCATTGAGGAAATCGGCCAGGGCACTGTTTTAGGGCGGATCTTAGGCCAGGGTGCGGTTACGACAGGAAAAGTGTTCGCCATCCGGCGGGTAGCTGCGGTTAAGGGTCAGTCCCTGCCTGCACATTGCGCACGGTCCATCAAGGGCCTGGGTGTAACTTACGCAACCAGTCCTCAGGGAGCTGATCATACGGCCGGTTTCGTAACTGAAGAACCCCTCTCAAGAGAGGGACACACGGAGCGCTCCCGTGACACCCAGATTAATGTGATTATCGCTGACAGTCTTGGGCTGTGCCAGTTCACGGGACTCCGGGCCGAGCACGATCTCTTTGCAAGGCTGGTCGGTCCGCTGACCGGCAAGATCCCAACTGAGACGGACATCCTCTCAATCGGTAAAGATACGCTATGGCAGGAGAGGACCTTTAACACCAGGGCCGGTTTCGGATCGGGACAGGACCGTCTCCCGGAGTTTATGGCCACAGAACCTCTGTCACCCAATGACACCGTGTTCGATGTTGAAGATCAGGACTTGGATCGCGTTTTCGGCGAATATCCTAAATCGTAACTCAGGTTCAGGGGTTCACGGTTCAAAGGTTCAGGGGTTTGCCTGACAAAGAAAGCAGGATTTGCGAAAAACTACGAGATAGAGAAAGGAAAGGGCTTTTGGTGGCGCTGGCTTGACAGGTTCGAATCATATTTTGATAAGAAATTTGGTCCTGATTGGCAGAAGGAGCATGGCTTTAAAGTAAGGTGAAAGGAAAGGATACAGTGGCCTTTGACCATGATACCACCATCCACAATGATTTCAGCACCAGTGATGAATGAGGGTTCGTCCGACATTTTATTACAGGTTTCAAGATCATCCGATCAACAGACTTCTGTTTTACCATCTAAACAACTGCTCTTAGCCCAATTTCCCTATGCTTGCTCTCCGAAAAAGTAATTTTTTATTCGTATCCGTAAGGGTGACTCCCTTTCCAAATGGGTTTCTGCTTATTTTAAAATAACCCTTAAAAAATAGATTGACCTTGGCCCCTAAAAAGGAATAAAATTATGAATACATTAAGTAAGTTAGAAATACGGGGTTGATATTATGCAAAAACGTATCTCAATTGATCCGAAGGTTTGTCACGGACAGGCCTGCATTAAGGGAACGCGCATCCCTGTCCATCAAATTGTACATATGATAGCTAATGGAGATACAATTGAGGATCTCATCAAACAGTATCCTTCGCTTGAACGTGTCGATATTGTTGCCTGCCTTGATTATGCTGCGTCACTGACTGAAGAACTGGTTACTCCCATTGAGTCGTTGGCAACTTAGACATGAAAATCCTGGTAGATGAAAATATACCTTTGATGACCGTCTTGCCGTCCCCAAGTCTTCACAGAAAGGGCAGAAGATCAAGCATTACTTTTTTGTTCCTGTAATTTCTATATGTTAAACTACCTTTTTATATTTCTATGGACGGAATTCGTACTAATAGATCCACTTCCGTTTCACGTTCCTTGTGCTTACCGCAAACAATCCAATACTAAACCCAATGAGGATCAAAAAACTTATCAAGAGGCCAATATGGCCACTGCCGCTTATCACTGCATTCAGGATGTCGGCGCCATAAGTGAGCGGCATGCTATAGGAAATGGGTCTTAAAAAAATTGGCAACACCTGTACAGGGATAAAAAGGCCGCAGAGGAAGATCATGGGAAACCGAAAGAAGTTTGAAAATGTCTGAGCCTCAAAGACTTCACTTACTGACACAGCAATAAAGAGCCCCAGAAAGGTAGAGGTTACAGCAATAAGAAAGACACCTCCCAATACAAGGAGCCAATTAATGCCAGACAGGTCAGTCATGAACAGGGCAAAAATTACGGGGACAAACCCATTGAATATGCCGGAAACAATGGCACCCGTAGTCTTGGCCAGCATCAGAAGATTGAGATCAATGGGTGCAATCAGGAGTCTCTCAAAAGACCGGCTCTTTCTTTCGAAAGTTATGGTCACAGAAAGCATGGAGGTAGTACCAAAAAGTACGGACAGGCACATGACCCCTGGCAGGAGACCACGGATATCCAATGATGTCCCTGATTTCAGGAAAAACATAAGTGTCCAGGCAACAGGGAAGATTATTCCCCAGCTAATGTTCGGGGGTTTCAGGTAGTAGTTTCTCATATCCTTTTTCAGGATATTCCAGAAAGCAATCCAGGCCTTCATCCTTTCCTTTTCTCCTTATCCTGCTTCATTTTTACGATTTCAATACCGGTAACCTTGACAAAAACATCCTCTAAAGACGGACGTATTATCTTTGCTTCGTAAACAGCCACATCATTCTGGTCGAAGAACCTCATCAACGGCGTCAGGTTAATGGGGACAAGGGAGTGGATTCTGATGACCTCGTCACCGGCCATTTCCGCGTTAAGTTCCTTGAACTCTTTGGAAATAACCTTGTCCAGTCCTGAGCCCCCGTTATCCAGCTTAAACTGGACAATGGTTTCCTGCTGGGCCTCTTTCATCAACTCATTCATGGTTCCTATTCGCACGATCCTTCCGGCAACGAGAAAGGCTATTCGATTACAAAGCCGTTCTGCTTCTTCAATGTAGTGTGTAGTGAGCAGAATAGTGGTTCCTCTTTTATTCAAATCCAGGATCAACTGTCGGATCTGTCTTGCGCTGGCCACGTCAACGCCGGTGGTTGGTTCGTCTAAAAAAAGGATTCTGGGTTCATGTATAATACCGGCAGCCATGGTTAGCTTTCTTTTCATGCCTTTGGAATATGACTTAAAAGGCTTTCTTCCGGTGTTCGCGAGGTCGAATTGATCAAGAAGCTCTTTTGCCCTTCTTTCTCTTCGCTGTTTTGGCATGCCATAGAGCGCCGCACAGAAACTCAAGTTATGAAATCCGTCCAGTTCTTCGTACAGATTGCTTTCATCCGGGACAATGCCAATAAGGTGTTGAGCCTTTTTGACGCCTCTGCTGTAATCGAACCCTGCCATTGTGACTGAACCCGATGTAATTTTTGCAAGGCCGATCAACATGTTAATGGTGGTGGTCTTTCCTGCCCCATTGGGCCCAAGAAGCCCAAATACCTCTCCCTCACCAATGGAAAAATCAACCCCATCAACTGCTGTAAAATCCCCATATTTCTTTGTCAGATTTTTGCACT
>JAUWMY010000428.1 GCA_030612945.1 Desulfobacteraceae bacterium | reverse complement strand
GTTTGAACGCAAAGACGAACTTGAGACCCTGTCTAAGGAAAGATGTCCGCTTTATATTTATGACGATGAGACGCTAAACGACACGTTCTTTGATTTGCTATGTATTGACGCCGTCGACACGCTCTTTTATACGGTAGCGGCTAATCCCCATCCGAGGATTCTTGAAAAGGCTTACCAACTGGGGGCGGGCTTTAAATGTGCTTCACCGGTCGAACTGGAGCATGTGTTAAGAGCCTTTACCGGGATTGAATCACAAAAGTTACTATTCGCCCCGACTTTTGCAGGACCTGAAGAATACGATTATGCCTTTAGAAAAGGTGCCACCGTCCTGATAAACAATATTTTTGACCTTAAGTCATGGCCCGAGGTTTTTAAAGACAGGGATATTTTCATTTGTATTGAGAAGGAAAATTTCCAGCAGCCCCAAAACGTCTTTCAAGCCGGCCGATCATTTTTGAAATCAGGGATCGCGTCTTCGGAGTTCGATACTCTTGTGCAACTTTTAAAAGATCTCTCAATAACTGTGAGGGGGCTTCATGTTCAATTAAAAGCCCCCATTTTTTCTCCGCCCGATTTAAACGAAACCGTATCATTTCTTGCCGGGCTGTCAGGGCATTTCCCGGAAGCTTCTGTTTTCAGTTTTGGCAATGGCATAGGTGTTTCAATGAAGCCCGGGCAGGAAATTCCTGATTTTACTGCCACAAGAGATAACCTTGAGGTCGTAAAGGATATGTATCCTGAGTTTGGATTTTTTCTAATACCGGGAGACCGTATTGTATCTCACGCCGGGGTGCTATTGACTAAGGTTATGGAAACGCATCAGATAGAGGGGAATTACTACGTTCGCATCAATGCAGGCATGGAAGTGCTGGTACGCTCAGCGCTGTATGACCCCCATCATGAGATTGTAAATTTTTCTAAACTCGGCGAAAAGGAAACCAGGTTGACCCATATCATAGGCATAGAGGGCGAACCGGACAATACCATATGCTGTGTAAAACGTCTGGTTCCTGTTGATAAAGGCGATATCCTGTTGATTACAAATACAGGGGCATGTGGGTTTGATCAAGGACTGGGCTTACAGGCGCTCGGGGCAGAGCATCAACACTACTTGCGCGCGAGAAAGATGTGTTCGGTCAAAATATAGTTCTATGATACCAATTCGTGACACAATTCAATCCAAGAACTATCCTGTTGTCAATAACATCATTATCGCAGCGAATGTGCTGTTATACTTAGTACAATTGACCCAGGGAGATAGACTCAACCATTTTTTCATTACCTACGGACTGGTCCCGGCGCGCTACTCCGTACCACAGATTGCTGCATACTTTACAAGTGGGCAACAGGTACTTTCTTTTTTTTCTTTCATGTTCATACACGGGGGCTTCTGGCACCTCCTTGGCAACATGTGGTCTCTTTATATATTCGGCGACAACGTAGAGGACCGGTTGGGGCCATTACGGTACCTTCTGTTTTACCTCCTGTGTGGATTTCTTTCAGGCGTATCGCATCTCTTCATCAACTGGCACTCTCAAGTCCCTACAATCGGAGCCAGCGGGGCCATCGCCGGGGTTATGGGAGCCTATTTACTCCTTTTCCCCAGGGCTAAAGTCCTTACGCTTATCCCTATTTTTTTTATCCCCTACTTTGTTAATATCCCGGCGTATTTGTTTCTTGGCTTTTGGTTCCTGCTCCAGTTCATCAGCGCAGCCGGAAGTTCGGGCCAGGCAGGAGGCGTCGCCTGGTGGGCCCATATTGGTGGTTTTGTATTCGGGATGATTTTCGTTAAACTGTTTTTGAAAATTCCGGAACTTGGAGTAACCCGCCTGGCACGGCGAATAACCTCCAAGAAAAAAACACATCGCCTGCAATCCATAAAGGTTATTGGTAATGCTGATGATCCCCATTTATATGGTTCCATCATCATTACACCACGGGAAGCCCAGTTGGGAACTCGCAAGGTAGTCAATATCCCATGGGGCTTTCAAAAGCGCCTTTTTCATGTCACTGTCCCACCGGGTGTAAGTGAGGGAACTAAGCTGCGCCTTGCGGATATGGGTAAGAAAATAGATGATAGAAACCGCGGAGATCTTTATTTAAGGATCAGGATAGGAGAATAATACATGGATTTAACTTTTCTTGGAACAGGCGGAGCATGGGGCGTCCCGGAGCTAAACTGTGAATGCCTTATATGCCGTGAACTCAGGCAAAACGGTGAGAAGAGGGAGCGGACTTCATTTCTCCTAACTGGTGAAACCACACTCCTTATTGACTGCGGTCCTGATGCAAGATCCCAGCTTTCAAGACACAAGGTGGAAAGAATTGATGCGGTGCTAATCAGTCACGAACATGGTGATCATTATATGGGTCTTGATGAGCTTTTCGCTTACAAGCGCAATTCTCCCAGGACTGCCTTTAATCCCATACCGGTGTATGTTACCGACAAAAGCTGGGAGGTCATTGGCCCCAGATTTGGATATCTGGAGAATATGGAGGTCATAAAAACGAATAAAATTGAACCCTGGAAATGGGTCAGACAGGAGGAATTTGAGATTTTTCCCTTCAAGACCGAGCATGGGTCATTTGCAAAGGGATCAGTGGGATTCGTGATTAAGTTCAAGAATCAGCATGGGGTGGATGTGCGGCTTTTGTATACATCCGATTTCATGGGCCTGCCTGATATTCCTTCGGAGCTAATTCGCCCCGACTACCTCGTTATTCAGTCTTTTTGGCTCAATGAGCCGCGCCATAATCGGCCTCACCATATGAGCTTTCAAAGGGCAATTCAGTTCATAGAACGCCTGCAACCCAAAAAAGACACTTTTCTGGTACACATTGGAGATGCTGATATGGTAGAAGGCGATCCCGCTAACGATACGGCTAAGAAATACGAACCCAAAGAACCCTTGCGGCCGCTGTCAGGGGGTGATCCTTATCCAATACCCTTGAACCAGGTTCAGTGGCAGGAAACAGTGAATGAAATCATATCGGACCGGGGCCTGCCTTATAAGGTCATTGTTGCATATGATGACCTGCGTGTCCGTATCTAAATGAAGAGCTTCTATGAGGAAAGGAGGGACTGATGGAAACAAAGACCATTGAAAAGGGTTGTTTGATAGCGCTTATCTTACCTGATGGTATGGTACCGGAGCGGCTCTATGTTGGCCTGGTGAAAGTTGTTGACTCCCGTGGGTTCAGGCTCGGCCTGCTTGATAGGAACGGGGTGGAACTGGGATATGATCTTTTCGTCTCTTGGGAACACCTTCAGGTTTTTTT
>JAUWMY010000286.1 GCA_030612945.1 Desulfobacteraceae bacterium | reverse complement strand
GTGGGTTGAGATGAAAGGGGAGGGCCGACTCGCTGCCTTTACATGCATTACCGTTGCACCGCCCTTCAGGATCGCGCAGGGGTACAGCCGAAACACTCCCTACATCTCCGGTGTGGTGGAACTGGATGAGGGAGGGCGTGTGGACGCACGGATCATAGGTCTGAACCCCACCAAGCCCGAAGAGATAGCGGTGGGCATGCCCCTAAGGGCCAAGTTCCTGCATCGAGGAGCAGGGGAAAATCTGGAGACCTCTCTTGCATTTGAGCCCCTGTGAGGCGTGAGGCAAGTCACGCAGTCATGTTTTATCAGGAAATAGAAAACCACGCTTCATCAGGCATGGTTTTCTTTAAGGCTATTCATTTTTCCATTCAGGCTTTCTTTTCTCAAGGAATGCCTTTAAACCTTCCTGGGCATCTGCCGTATTCATGAGTTCATTCAGGTAGATATCTTCGATGCGCTTTAGTGAGGGCTCCAAATCATCCATCAAACCGACTGTTATAGCTTTTTTGGTTTTTCTCAATACTTCTGCGCTCAGTTTAAGATAGGGCTTAACAAAGTCAGCCGTGGCTGATTCCAGTTGGTCTTCCGTTACAACTTTGTTAACCAGCCCCATGGCCCTGGCATCTTCAGCCCGTATGGTTCTCCCGGACAGTATGAGATCCATAGCGTGTTTACGTCCCATGATACGGGGCATTATCTGCGCTGCAATGGGCGGGAAGACACCCACCAGGATTTCAGGTTGTCCAAATTTGGCTCCCTCTGATGCAATCACAAGATCGCAGAAAATAGCCAGTTCGCACCCGCCTCCGAGACATGAACCATAAACAGACGCCACGGTTGGAATTCCAAGTTTGTCCATAAGACGAAATATGCCATGAAACACCTCAATCATTTTAATAACCAGGTCTCCCATGTGCTCACCCACATCCACGCCCGCAGAAAAGCACTTGCCTTTTGCGTTAAACAGCACAACCTTTAGGTCCTTCTTTCCCTGCCAGCCTTTTAAGACATCGTTAATCTCCTCCATCATGGCAATGTTCAGGACATTTACCGGGGGTCTGTTAAGGGTGATAGTGCCCAGGCCGTCTGCAAATACGGTTTCGATATGCTTGTAAGCCATAATATTCACATTCCTTTCTAATTTAGTGGATTCATACAAATTGCGCTTATAGCAGGATACAAATGAGCTTTCTTTGAAACCCACTGATTGGGGATACGAGTTCCTGCATGCTCAACGAAATACGGCAGGCGGACCTGCCATGATAGCCCTGCCTGCCATATTAGTAAGTAATGCTTAAATAAATCGATTATTCCTGAGGTTTGCCCATAACTTCCGCGAACGTATCCATATCCCAGGTTTTCATATCGGCAATATCCTGGCGGAATTTGATGAAGTCAATGGTGTCAGTTCCGGTGATCTTCTTGGTATTGAAGGCCCCGAAGCCCAGGAAGGCCTCACCGCTCATGTTAGCGGCCAGCCAGTGCCTGTTATAGTTTTTGGAGTAATCCCAGAAGAATTTCTTCTTTGCACGAACGCTGTCGATGGACTTGATCAGGCATCCGGGAAAGAGATTGCCAAAGGTCCACACAATCTTGTCAACTTCCTTGTCCAACAGCTCAAAGTCCGCATTGGCCTGATGTTCCTTGACAAAACCTCTCGCCTCTTTGCCCTCAGCACCTGTCTTGAACTCACCATAGACGATTTCTCCATCGTCAACGTATTTGTCAGTGACGATCATGGGGTTTCGGACCCATTTTCCATCCACCTTAAGGACCGGGACAACCTTGCTGATGAGGGTCTTCATTTTCATCTTATAGGCTGACCACATCTCACAGGATACGCAGTTCCACATGGCATCCTCCATGCCCAGAAACCATGGAAGAAAGTCTGATGAACCGCCATCCGGGGCAGAACCGTGCCTGGGCCCGGCCTGTCCAAAAATGGCCAGGTCAGATGCAATGGCGAGGTCACAGGCCATGCCGATTTCCTGGCCTCCTGCCACTCTCATGCCGTTGACCCGGCAAATGACCGGCTTTTTGCACGCGAGGATGGAATCAACCATGTGGTTGAACAGCTCCATGTACTGGCCGTATTCATCGGGTCTCATGCTGTAAAATTCACTGTATTCCTTGGTATTGCCTCCGGTGCAAAAAGAATAGGGGCCGGTACCTGTAAATACGGCAGCCACAACGCTCCGGTCTAAGGAAGCATTTTCAAATCCCGCGATCACACCCTTAACCATTTCTGTGGTGTAGGAATTGTACTGTTTGGGGTTGTTGAGGCGAATCCACGACACATAGAGCCCATCCATTACATTTCCCTTTGGGTCTGTCAGGGGGCGCTTTTCATACACCACGCAGGGCGCCTCAGTGCCCCAGTGAGCTTCGGTGTGTAACAAATGATCTTTCTTTTCATTGTCTCTCGGCATCCATTCTAAAGCCATAATTTTTTCCTCCTCAAATTTTAGTTAATTGTCATTTAAAAATCCGGTATCAATACAATCCGTTTCATCGGGGGCGTCTTGTGGGCCTCGGCAAAGGTCTCTGCTATGGTACTCATGGCCCGGGTTTCTACAAATTCTTCCATGTTGATTTTTCCACCCAAAACCATACCCAGGACAATGGGATAGTATTCAGGGAGGCATCCCCAGGTCCCAATGATTTCGGCATCAAAGGCCATGAGGCGGCCAATGGCATATTCCACCTTGGCCATTCCAAATCCGACTACAATCAGTTTTCCGGTAAAGCCGAGCAAGGTCAATGCTATTTCCTGACCTGCCTTGGCGCCTGTAACCTCGAAGATCTTCCAACCGGTGTTTGGGAGGCCATTTTCCTTGCAGTATCCCTTGAATTCCTTGGACACTGCCCTTGCGTCCTTGTCAGTAGAGTTGATGCAAAAATCGGCACCGAAATTAAGCGCCCTTTCCAGTTTTTCCTGGTTGCGTGCAATTCCCACGACGGTCTTCGCACCCAGCGCCTTGGCGGTTTGTCCCATGTACTGGCCCACGCCGCCTGTAATGCCGACAACCACCACGTTATCTCCCGGCTGTAAATCGGCCCTCTTGGCCGCCTGGTATGGAGTTGTGGCCGCATCAGCTACAACGGCCAAATGGGAGAGTGGTATATCTCCTCTGTCTTTGACCTCACATAAATCAACGGCTGGGACTGGAATGTGACTTGAAAAGCCACCATAAAGCCCCAGGCTGTTGCCGGGCATTTTCTGGGCAAGACACCTGTTGCCCCGACCGGTTTTACAGAGGATACACTTCCTGCAAGGCATAACTGCCGGAATGATAACTTCCTTCCCAACCCACGCGTCATCACCGGCCACCACGGTTCCCGAGATCTCGTGACCGAGTGTCAGGGGGGGCTTTGAAACAGTAGGTACCCCATCGTAGAAATATCCCAGGTCTGTGTGGCATACACCACAACCGGCAACTTCGACCAGGACTTCGCCAGGCCCCAGTTCAGGCACTGGTATTTCTGTTTTCTCAAGCTTGCCGGGTGTTGCTTCCTTTGTTTCCTTGTTGAATGTTGTTGGTTGGACCATCTGCCACGTCTGTATTTTGTCCGGTATAGCTGCCATTTTATTCCTCCTTTATTCTGGTTAAATTGTTGAATAGGTGAGCAGTCGAGTTGTCATTTGGGAGGTTAAGTATATTAGTTGTGATATTAAACCACTCAACTACTCAACCAATTATCTACTCAACTGTCTTTCATATCATCCCATAACCCCCGTCCACACAAAGGAGTTGGCCTGTAATGTAGTTACTTTCGTCCGAAGCCAGGAACGCGAAGGCAGGAGCGATATCGTCTGCTTCTGCAAAGCGTTTTAAAAGAATTCGGTTCATATAGATCTCTTTGAGCTTTTCATCACTCCGTATCTTCTCCGTCATGTCCGTGGCCACAATACCCAGGGATATTACATTGGCACACACATTGTAGCGCGCAAGCTCTCGGGCAATGCTTTTTGTCATGCTGATGATGCCCCCTTTTGCTGCGCTGTAATTTATTTGTCCAACCGTTCCTACAATCCCGGCCACGGATGTCACATTTATGATTTTACCGCTTTTCTGCTCCTTCATATGGAGGCCCGCAGCCTGAGCGCACAGAAAAGCACCTTTTAAATGGATATCTACCACTTGATCCCATTGATCCTCTGTCATTTTGATCATCATGGCAGGACGGGTAAACCCAGCATTGTTGACCAGGATGTCCAGACGTCCAAATGTGTCAATGGCTGAATTGACCAGATTCTCTACCTCTGCTTTTTGTGCTACATCGGCTTTTACGGCAATGGCCTTGCCTCCCATTGACTGGATGGCCTCTACAACCTCGTTGGCTGCATTTTCGTTTGAGGTGTAGTTAATAACCACATTAGCCCCTTGTTTTGCCAAACCGAGGGCAACTGCCCTTCCTACGCCACGGCTGCTGCCGGTCACTAAAGCTATTTTGTCTTTAAGTTTCATAGGTTACACCTTTCATTATATCGCTGGGCGATTTTATTTGGTCCCGCCAGAGGCGGTATGGAAATACTCAACAGGAGAATAAAAGTGGCTACATTATAGTTACAATATAGT
>JAUWMY010000035.1 GCA_030612945.1 Desulfobacteraceae bacterium | reverse complement strand
CGGGAAAAATATCGTGAGCGTTGAGACCCTGTATCAAGAAGAGCGCTTCATCAGCCGTTGAAAGACCTTCCTTCCCCTTTATTTCACCGACCTCAGTCTCATATCCGGCCCAATTGGGTACATAGGGATTAAGGGCGATATTTGCCAGGAGGTTTTCGTCATCAGGCAGGTGTGAGGCATCAATAGCAATTGAAGTAATGCCCGCGTCGAACAGGGATGTGATTTCGGTCCTGGCCGTTTCCACATCCTTATCGCCCTTGATGCCGTAATGATCCGCATGTATGGCCACCGGCACGGTGATTCCCAGTTCATTGCAAACCGCATCCACCTGCCGCGCCATGTTCCACAAATTAACCCCACAATAGGCACTTGCGCCTCCCTCGGATTTGGCAATTTCAATGATTATGGCCGCATTTGCTCGCTGTGCCGCCATGAGAGCCCCACGAATCACAAAGTGATTTCGTCCGTTGGCCGCGATGGTCATGGCCTTCCCTTTCTCGATCATGGCCCTGTCTATCACCTTGCCACTCACAATCAGGGCCCTGGAATTAGGGAATAATTGGGTAATATTTGGCGGACGACCGATCCCAAGCGCTTTTTCAAATTCCGGGGATGCCTTTCCTTTTTGAAATGTCATAAGAAATCTCCTTTCCTCTTTTATAAAGATCAGCGGGTTAGCCGTGTTAATTGTTAAGCCAACAACCGTTTATTGTCAAGTAGGATTTCCGGCCGTGTGATTTCCGGCCGACAGCAATTCTAATTATGGCTTTCATCTGGCCCTGCATTAAAAATGCCTAAGGGTTATAAGAATTCCCGTTTTTTAATAAAACCTCTTGCGCTAAATATTTATAAATCCTATTATCACCCGCTAAAGCCAATCGTATTGGACGATTGGAAATATTTATAGCGTTTATACCCACTTACATGAATTTTGACTTTTACATCAGCGGAGACCAGTTATGAAGAAAAAAATACTTATCGGATTCGGAATTTTGATTGTCCTTTTCCTCTGGGCAGGTATTTCCATCTATCCTGATTGGCTGTGGTTCGAGAACCTTGATTTTGCGCCGGTTTTTTGGACTATGCTTTTGAGCAAATTTGGCTTTGGATTTGTGGTGTGGCTGCCCTTGATGATCATTATAATCATTAACATATACGTTGCCAGACGTTTGCACCCCGATGATGGCCGTGGAATGAATCTCGGAGATGCGGGCGGCTATCTTTCCCAGGTTGGCCTTTCAGGCAGGGCCCTAAATACCATTCTTCTGGCCGTTATCCTGATCCTTAGCTTTGTTATCGCATCAAAGGGCTCAAATCATTGGGATATGGTCCTGCGCTATTTGTACCAGAAACCCTTTGGAAGCGTAGATCCTATTTTTAATAAGGACATCGGTTTTTATGTATTCTCTCTCCCCCTTTATATCCTGGTCCGAGAAGGGCTAATGGTTTTTTTCGTCTTAGCGGGTCTTATAACAATCGCGTGGTATCTGAAAGGCGGTGCGCTTCAGATAGTTGGTGACCTTTCCCCGGCAGAAGGTGCGCCACCCTCTCTACCTAAGATTACCATTTCAGAAAAAGCCAAAAAACACCTTATTTTCCTTTTAGGAATCATTGTTTTGCTCGTGGCCTGGGGTTTTTATCTTAAAATATATGGACTTTTGTATTCCACCCAGGGACCTGCTTTTGGTGCCAGCTATACTGATGTCCATTTTAAGGTATGGGCATACTGGGCTTTGATCATCCTAACGTTGGGCCTGGCTGTGATCCTTTTCATTGACATTTTTAAGTCCAGGAAAAAATTGATCTTGTTAAGTGGCGGGATCTGGTTAGGGGCCGTGTTGTTGTTTGGCACCGGTTTACCTACTCTGGTACAAAAATTCGTGGTTAAACCCAATGAATTAGAAAAGGAATCACCTTACATTGCCCATAATATTGAATTTACACGTAAGGCCTTTAATCTGCACAACATAAAAGAAGTCGATTTTGACGTCAGCGATACACTCAGCGTGGAAGATATCGAGAAGCATGATGTGACTGTACAAAATATCAGGATTTGGGACGAACGCCCCTTGCTTCAAACCTATAGGCAAATTCAGTCCATACGGCTTTACTATGATTTTAACAATGTGGACGTAGATCGTTATTTCATCAATAACGAATATCGACAGCTTATGCTGGCGGCCCGGGAATTGGTTATTAGTCAACTGCCTCCCCAGGCAAATACCTGGGTCAATAGACACCTGATTTATACCCATGGCTATGGATTGGCCGCAAGCCCGGTCAATGAAGTAACCAGAGAAGGGCTTCCACGCCTCTTCATCAAAGACGTGCCTCCAGTCTCTGAGGTGGATCTGAAGGTAGCGCAGCCGGAGATTTATTATGGAGAAAAAACAGAGCAGTATGTCCTGGTCAAGACAAAAACCAAGGAATTTGATTACCCCAAGGGAAACAAGAATGTGTATGCTATCTACCAGGGAAAGGGGGGCGTCCCTATAAACTCCTTTGTGAGGAGAGTTTTATTCGCCTTCGAATTTTTTGATCCCCAGATATTTTTCACAGATTATCTGAATCCGGAGAGCAGGCTAATGTTTAAACGCCGGATTGATAAGAGAGTCGCTGCTATTGCACCTTTTTTAGATTATGACGGTGATCCCTATCTGGTCGTGTCCGAGGGAAGGCTTTACTGGATTCAAGACGCCTACACGAACTCTGACATGTATCCCTATTCCCGCCGGTTTAAGGCTCGTTTTAAAAACAAGACGATGAATTATATCCGTAATTCAGTAAAGGTCATCATAGATGCCTATAACGGAGATGTATCATTTTATATAATTGATGATAAAGATCCTATTGTTCAAACCTATTCAGGTATCTTCCCTGATCTGTTTAAGCCTTTTAATGATATGCCTGCTGGTTTGAAAAAACACATTCGATATCCCAGGGATCTGTTTAAAATACAGATTGATGCGTACACAAAGTATCACATGGAAGACGTTCAGGTCTTCTATAATCAGGAAGACCTGTGGGAAATTCCTGATGAGTTGTATGGTGACAGCCGGCAAAAAATGGAGCCTTATTATGTCATCATAAAATTGCCAGAAGGGGATAAAGAAGAATTTCTTCTAATGACCCCCTTCACCCCTTCAAAGAAGGATAACATGATCGGCTGGCTGGCAGGCAGAAGTGATCTGCCCAATTACGGAAATCTATTGGTATACAAGTTGCCCAAAGAAAAACTGGTCTATGGGCCTATGCAAATTGAAGCCAGGATAGACCAGCATACGGATATATCCCGGGAATTGAGTTTGTGGGGCCAGGGTGGGTCAAGGGTCATCAGGGGAAATCTCCTGGCCATTCCCATCAGCGACTCATTTGTCTATGTGGAACCCATATACCTTGAGGCCATACAGGAAGCGAGAGAAACGCCAGCACCAGGGGCATCTCAACCCGGAGGTTTTAGAAAACCTCAAAGGACACAGGCGCCAGGCCCTTCACAGCCAGATAAATCAAGGACCGCAGCCTTACCGGAATTAAAGAGGGTAATTGTGGCTTACGGCAATCGACTCCTCATGGAGGAAACCCTTGACAGGGCCCTGCGTCTTGTTCTCGGGGGAGAAACAGCCGCCAGAGAGATGGTTTCCGCTTTTAAGCCTGGGACTCATGATATTTCTGAATCCGGCAAGTTGGCTATGGAACATTATAATAGGGCCAAAGAATATTTACGCCAGGGGGATTGGGCCGGATACGGGAAGGAGTTGCAACATCTGGAGGAGATCCTGAAGGAGATGTCCGGAACGCACGAATGAAATTGCTGCTTTGCCTTATAGGACTCGTACTCATAGTGGAGGGGATCCCTTATTTTGCTTTTCCTGGTAAGATGAAAAAATGGATGTCAACATTGCAGGCGATCCCGGATTCAAATCTCAGGGCCATGGGTTTCGTAGCTATGGCTCTGGGGCTGTTAATTGCCTATTTTTTCAAAGAATAAAAAGATTTGACTTTAAATTCGATTTTGTTTAGCCTATTATGTTTAAAAAGAGATCCTACGGCCCTGCATTACCAAGGCCTAAAGGTGATAATGAGAATTGCTGTTAAAATGCTGGGATGTTTGATATAGAGGATTATGATTACGAGTTGCCGGCAGAATCAATCGCGCAGGTCCCAGTTTCAAGACGGGATCGTTCGCGTTTGTTAGTGCTGGATCGTAAAGAAAGATCTGTTTCAGATAGATTTTTTTTTGACCTGCCCACACTGCTTCGGCCTGGTGATTTACTGGTTGTGAATGATACGAGGGTTGTCCCTGCAAGGCTTTTTGGCCGAAAGGAAAGCGGAGGTCGAGCAGAAATCCTTGTGCTGGGATACAATGATACAGCCGATAAAGACCCTGCAACGCGTATTTGTCTTTTGAGATCTTCAAAACGGCCCAGGAAAGGTGGACTCCTTTTCTTTGAGTCAGGCGTTTCTGGGAAGGTACGAGAGGTTCTGGAAAACGGTCTGGTCAAAATCACATTTAGCGGTGATTGCTCTATTGATTCTTTGCTTCAAGAACAAGGGCATATGCCCTTGCCGCCTTACATTAAGCGAGGGGAAAAAACCGTTTGTTCGCATCTTGACAGGGAGCGGTATCAGACGATTTTTGCGAAAAGGGCAGGTGCTGTTGCTGCCCCAACGGCCGGGCTCCACTTTACAGAGGATTTGATTGACAAACTAAGGTCTGCAGGGATTTCTGTAGCCTATCTGACCCTTCATGTGGGACACGGGACGTTCAGGCCTGTTCGGACAAAGGACATCAGAAGGCATCACCTGGGTAATGAGTCCTACCATATTGAGCCTGAGACAGCGGATGCCATAGAACGGACCAGAGAAAAAGGCGGGAGGGTGGTTGCCGTTGGGACAACTGTCGTGAGGGCACTGGAGACTGCTGTGACCCCTGACGGTTTGATATTGCCGGGAGATGGGAAGACTGATCTGCTCGTGACCCCCGGCTTTTCTTTTAGGGTAGTGGATGCCCTGATTACCAATTTTCATCTACCAAAGAGTTCGTTGCTTTTCCTTGTATCCGCCTTTGCCTGCCTGGAGTTTATTAAACAGTCCTACAGGTCGGCTATTGAGAAAGGGTACAGGTTTTACAGTTACGGGGATGCGATGCTGATACTGTGAACGCGATTAGGACTGAAGATTTCATCAAGAATGATATTCGATATTGAAATTTAAAATAATTTACAAGTCCAGGGAATGCAGGGGCAGACTCTGTGAAATCGAAACCCCCCACGGAAGCTTCGAGACCCCGATTTTTATGCCAGTGGGAACCCAGGGGTCGGTTAAGGCAGTCTCTCCGGAAGACTTGCAGGGTGCGGGCGTCAAGATCATCCTGGCCAATACCTACCACCTCTACCTACGGCCCGGGCATGATGTCATAAAGCGGCTGGGTGGATTACATGGATTCATGAACTGGCCGGGGCCGATATTGACAGACAGTGGGGGATTCCAGGTTTACAGCCTTTCGGGTTTAAGGACCATTTCCGAGGAGGGTGTGACGTTTCGGTCCCATCTGGATGGGTCCACGCACTTCATTGGTCCAGCAGAGGCCATAAAGATCCAGAAGACCTTAGGCGCGGATATTATTATGGCCTTTGACGAATGTGCGCCTTATCCTTCTGACTATGAGTATGTCCTGAATTCCGTTAGATTAACAAGCCTGTGGGCTCGCAAGTGCCTTGAACTCATGGATCGTGGTAATCAGGCGCTTTTCGGCATAGTGCAGGGTGGCATGTATCGTGATCTAAGGGAGATGAGTGCCGGGGACCTGACCGGCATGGGTTTTGAAGGGTATGCCTTGGGCGGGCTTTCTGTTGGAGAAGACCGTGAGACAAGATTACGGGTTATTACAGAGACGATAGACTTTCTACCGGAAGACAGTCCGGTTTATCTAATGGGTGTAGGTTCGCCGGAAGACTTGATAGAGGCGGTTATGCGAGGTGTCGACATGTTCGATTGCGTTATGCCGACCCGTAATGCCCGAAACGGAACCCTTTTCACAACTAATGGCAGGATTACAATAAAGAACGCCAGATACGTGGATGATGAAAGGCCTATTGATGAAAATTGCCAGTGCTACACATGCACTCGTTTCTCCAGGGGCTACTTGAGGCATCTCTTCATGGCAAAAGAGATCCTGGCTTACCGGTTGAATACGATACATAATCTTTATTATTACTGCCATCTAATGTCCGGGATCAGACAGGCACTTCGGGAAGAAAGATTTATCAATTACCGCAAAAAGTTCTATGAACTTCAAAGAGGAGGAGCGGTTGAGTAAGCGTGGCTCAAGGTAAAAAGCGTTGGCTGTAAGGAAAATCGTAACTCAATATTTCCACATTTAAGTACTTAACTGAACGAAAAGGAGGTTTTAGAATGAATTTTTTGGCTTATGCAATGGGCGGAAGTGGTGGCGGAGCAGGCGGACAGGGGGGTGGCCTCGGCGCATTTCTCCCCCTCATACTTATGTTCGCGATTTTTTATTTTTTGCTCATCAGGCCACAGCAAAAGAAAGCAAAGCAGCACAAACTATTGCTTGCTGCCTTGAAAAAAGGGGATCGTGTAATCAGTTCCGGAGGGCTCCACGGGGTGGTCACTGGCCTGACAGATGATGTGGTGACAATGGAGATCGCCCCAAAGGTAAGGGTCAAGGTCTCGAGAGGTTCCATTTCCGGGATTACTGGCAAGGGATCTTGAGGGATTGATGGTTGACGATTGATGTTTTCAATGATTAAGCGTCACGATATCCGTGATTCTCCCGGACGGGAAGATCAAAACATCGCAGATACGACCAATCAATAGTCAATAGTCAATCGAAAATTTTCAATCAAAGAGGGGAGTATCAAGTGTCAAAGAGTTTAGGCTGGCGAGCAGCAATTGTTGCCGTTGTGGTTTTGATGTCATTCATATATCTGATGCCGTCTTTCACCAGTGACTTTCCCGGCTGGTGGTCTAATATCCTGCCCAGAGACAAGATTCATCTCGGCCTTGACCTCCAAGGGGGTATGCACCTCGTTTTGGAAGTGGGATCCGAGAAGGCCGTGGAAAGCCACCTGGAGCGGGTTGTGGAGGAAATAAAACGCGATTTGCGTAAGAGTAAAATAAGGTATGTTGAACTGAAGCGTCTTGGAAATGATCGGATCACCTTGACCCTTATGGGGCCAGAGGACAAAGACGTGTTCAAAAAAATGGTAGAGGCCGATTATCCTGATTTTGAGGAGGTTTCGGTTCCAGGGGAAGGAGACCACCCATCTTTTGACCTGACGCTGCTCCCTAGGGCGAAGACCCGTATTATGAAAATGGCGGTGGATCAAGCGCTTGAGACCATCAGGAACCGGATTGATCAGTTTGGTGTAAGCGAGCCGGATATCCGACCCCAGCAAGATAACAGGATTTTGATCCAGTTACCAGGCATTAAAGATCCCAAAAGGGCGGTAGAACTGATCGGCAAGACTGCCCTACTGGAATTCAAACTGGTTGATGAGGAGCACAGTGTTGAAGATGCCCTTAAAGGAAATATTCCCCCTGGGGATGAAATCCTTTATGAGGTCACCATCGATCCAAAGACGGGCCGTGAGACGAAGGTCCCCTATTTACTCAAAAGGAGGACCCTTATTACAGGGGAGTACATAACCGACGCAAGGGTCCAGTTCGATAACCAGTACAATGAACCACAAGTGTCTCTTTCTTTTGATGCCAGAGGCTCAAGGCTTTTCGAACAGATCACCGGGCAGAATATCAAAAAAAGACTGGCGATCGTGCTTGACAACAACATCTACTCCGCCCCTGTAATACAGGACAAGATTTCTGGCGGGAGGGCTCAGATAACAGGACGTTTTACAACGGATGAAGCGCGGGACCTGGCTATTGTTCTAAGGGCAGGCGCCCTTCCTGCTCCGGTCAAAATTATTGAAGAGCGCACAGTCGGCCCCTCCCTGGGAAAAGATTCAATTGAAAAAGGTTTTAAATCGATGATCATCGGGGGCCTTGTGGTGGTTATTTTTATGGCAATTTATTACGGCCTTTCTGGTATCATTGCTGATCTGGCCCTTGTTCTGAATATCCTGATTATTATGGCAGGCCTGGCCTTCTTTGGGGCCACGCTGACCCTTCCGGGAATAGCAGGGATTATCCTCACTATTGGCATGTCTGTTGACGCCAATGTTTTGATCTTCGAGCGCGTGCGGGAAGAAATGCGGCTGGGAAAGACCCCGCGTGCCTCAATTGAAGGAGGATACGGTAAGGCCCTTGTTACAATTCTTGATGCCCAAATCACAACATTGATCGCTGCCCTTGTATTGTTTCAATTTGGGACCGGGCCTGTCAGGGGCTTTGCCGTAACTGTGAGCATTGGCATAGTCGCCGGTTTATTTACGTCTATCTTCGGCACCAGGATTGTTTTCGATTATCTCTATGTAAAACGAAGAATGAAAAGACTTCGTATATAGAAGAAGTGACTAAAGTGGCTAAAGTTAAATGGTCGGAAGAACTTGGCAATAGACAACGATGGAGTAATACATGGAATTCATCAAGGCTGGGATTAATATAAATTTTATCGGAAGGAGGAATATTGCATTTACTCTTTCCGCAATGATGATCATTGCAACCATTTTTCTGCTAATATTAAGAGGTGGCCCTAATTTCGGTGTGGATTTTTCAGGGGGGGTTTTAATACAGGTTAAGCTGGATCAAAATCGGATGCCCTCTGAAATAAGATCTGCCCTCGCACCGGTTCAACTTGAGGATAGCATCATCCAGGAATTTGGTGAAGAAGGACAACATGAGTACCTGATCCGCGTCAGAAGGACAGATATTGAGTTGGCAGGTTTGGGCGACAAGGTAAGGCAGGCCTTGATTTCCGAATTCGGTCAGAGTGTTGAAATGAGGCGGGTGGAAATGGTTGGGCCGAAAGTAGGTGCAGACTTAAGACAGAAGGCCCTGTTTGCCATTTTTTATGCAATCCTGTTCATTGCTATTTATATTTCAGGCCGATTTGAGATGAAGTGGCTGATGAGTATTGTAATGGCGTTGTCTCTGGCATTTGTAGTTTATATCTTTTCCAGCTTTGGTATGCCAGTCACTTGGCTCATAGTGATCGCTTTGATTGTGACCCTGGGACTCTGCTGGGTTTTAAGATTGAAATATGCCCTGGGAGCTATTATTGCACTTATTCATGACGTGACCATTACAATCGGGGCCTTTGCATTGACTGAAAGGGAGATATCTCTTGCAATTATTGCCGCTTTTCTCACCATCGTTGGTTACTCACTGAATGATACGATTATTGTCTTTGATAGAATACGCGAAAACTTGAGACGGTTTCGGAGGCGGCCCTTTGAAGAGATCATAAACAAAAGCATCAATGAGACCCTGAGCCGTACCGTATTGACATCCACCACCACATTAATTGTCGTTTTGGCCCTCTTTATCCTGGGTGGTGGTGTGATACATGATTTTGCCTTTGCAATGCTGATTGGAGTTCTTGTGGGAACCTATTCATCCATCTTTGTAGCAAGTCCTATTATCTTAGTCTGGGAAGAAAGGTTCGCGAAAAGGGGGAAAAGTAAGGCATTGCCCAGTGCTGCCAGGTAACCACGTATCAATTGACTATTTTCGATTGACGATTGAATATTGACGATTTGAGGAGTCGCTTCGCTCCGTCTATTCACATAAAGCAGACAGAATTTCACAGATAAGAAACTCAATCTCCAAATCCCTCAATCTTTTAATTCTTAAGCAGGATATGCTGGAACCAAACAGGTTGTGAAAAGTTGAATCGCCTTTTATTCTTCTGAGGGCCTTTACAGCAAAGGCTTTCCCGGCTATATAAAATTTTTTTTGCGCAAGTTGAACGCAAATTTATTTGTAAAGCACTAAGACTGTCAATCGCCAATAGTCAATAGTCAATCGAAAATCCCAAATAAGTGTCGCCGATTGGTAAAAAAGAGAAAAAAAACATCGTCATTCCGAAACCTTACCTTTTGGGTGATAGCCCTGTTGGTGGCAGCAGCCGTAACTGCTGGCTGGCTACTGTGGCGTGGCATATATGATGTTTCTCCCCGGTTTGATTTTGTTCTAATTAGTGTAAATCATGAATCCCAAAAAGTCCTGTCAGGGGAAACTCTCCGTCTCCATCCCAAAGATAGCGTAAAAATCTTAAAAATCTCAACAAACATGCTTTCGGACCTTGGAGTTCGTCTGGTGTCGAGGAGTTTTGATGTTGGAGCACTGCGGCACGAAGAAATGATACTATCTGCCCTTTTGCCGAATCAGGAGATATTTGATCATTACAGTTTCAAGGTTTTGATTAAGTACCGCAATCAGGACTTGGGGTACATTGACTGGCAAGTCCAGCCAGGTGCGGAGGACTGGCTTGATAAGGCCAGCAGAACTATCAACAACGACCATCGATTAGCAATCCTTGAGCGTGCGACACAGTTTTTGCCTGATAATAGACAGATCAAAACAAGACTTCTTGAGGAATACAGATCCCTTAAGCGTTGGAAACAGCTTGCCCCAATGCTCGAAGATATGGCCAAAAAAAAGCCAGATCAAGAGATACTGGTGGATCTGTTGGAGATATACACGGCCATGCAGAGTGAGGATGGTATTATCTCCGTGTTAAAAAGACTTATCGAGTTGAACCCGGATGATCTTGAGACTCAGAACCAGTTGGCAGAGATTCTTGAGGGAACAGGAAAACTAAAAGAGGCAATTATTGAATATGAAGGCCTTTTAGGACGGCTTGATAAGAAGGATAGACTGCCCTTTTATAACCGCCTTGGGTATCTATATACAAAGATAGGCCGGGTAGAAAAAGCCATTTTCTTTTACCTCAAGGCCGTAGAATTGGATAAAAAAGATGCGAATCTCTATTACAATCTGTCTTACTTATATGAAAAAATCGGCCAGAAAGGAAAAGCCGATTTCTATCTGGGCAGTGCCGTCAGTCTGAAGTCGAAAGATATGGAAGGCCGTTTGACGCTGGCTGAGAGGCTTATCAAAAAGAAGGACCTGAAAAAGGCAAAAGAATATCTATCAGAGGTGTTAAAGGAAAAGCCAAAATCGTTTGAGGCCCTGCTATTGATGGCTCAGGTTTTGGAAAAGAGGGGAGAGAAGGAAGAATTAAAGGAAATCTATAAAAGGATTCTATCGCTGGAACCCAAAAACGAAACAGTGACGTTCAACCTGGGTGTCTTAGAATATGAGACAGGAAACCTGAAGGCGAGTTTAAATTATCTTAAGACATATCTGAAATCACACCCAAAGGATTTTGCGGTCCACGAAATTGTATTCGACATATACAAAAAGCAGAAAAATGTCCGGATGGCCTTTAAGGAGGCCCGTGTTCTTATTGAATTGAGGCCAAAAGAGATCGGTCCCTACTATTATATTTTTGATCATCTTGCGGCCAAAGGTGATTATGAGGGCGTCATCCGCATCATGGAAAAAGGTTTGGAAGCAAACCCGAAACAGATGGATTTTAAAATGTACCTGGCGTTGGCCAGCCTTAAGACGGGAGAGGGATTGAAAAAGGCCAGGAAACAGCTATCAGAGGTGTTAAAGGAAACCCCAAAATCACTTGAGGCCCTGCTGTTAATGGCTCAGGTTTTGGAAAAGCTGGGAGAGAAGGGGGAACTGAAGAAAAACTATGAAAGGATTCTGTCTCTGGAGCCCAAAAACGAAACAGTGATATTCAACGTGGGTGTACTGGAATATGAGGCAGGAAACCTGAAGGCGAGTTTGAATTATCTTAAAACATATCTGAAATTACACCCAAAAGATGTTGCGGCCCACGAGATTGTATTCGACATTTATAAAAAGCAGAACAATGTCGGGATGGCTTTTAAGGAGGCCCAGGTTCTTGTTGAATTGAGGCCAAAAGAGATCGGTCCCTACTATTATATTTTTGATCATCTTGCGGCCAAAGGTGATTATAAGGACATCATCCGCATCATGGAAAAAGGATTGGAAGCAAACCCGAAACAGACGGACGTAAGGGGATACCTTGTCTTGGCCTAGCTGGAGAGTGGAAAAGAAGCACTGGCAATTGAGCAG
>JAUWMY010000075.1 GCA_030612945.1 Desulfobacteraceae bacterium | reverse complement strand
AGGAATGGAAAATTGGTCGGAAAACTCCTGACTATTCAACATCGGCTGAATCCGCTCCACCTGCACTGTCGTTTTTTAGACAAGGGGCTGAATAGGAAGCTGTCTACATCAATATGTAGATCATATGAAATCATCATATTTTTCTGGTTAAACTGCGTTATCAAAAGTTTCATCTATTTTTACTGTTTTGTTAATCGGAAATGCGGGATTTTGGAAGAGCTTAGAAAGAAATGATTGATGCAGTTATTGTGAAACAGGGAACCCGCCCCTGACGGGTACGGGAAAAAAAAGGGGGTTTTTGGATGAAAACCAGGCAAGCCATGGAGCTCAAAGCAAAGGACGCTAACAGAGAAAGTGAATACCCTGAAATGCGTTTTGGTGTCCAAGCGGTTGAAAGAGGATTTATTACCTCAACCAACCTTACAGAAGTGATGAGTATACAGGCAATGGAGAAGAAGCGAAGAGGCAAGTACAGATTTATCGGTAGGATATTATTTGATCAGGGGCTTATTAGTATCTCGCAAATTGATGAGGTGCTGGAATCTATGGGAAAAGGCCCTGCATTAGGATTGAAGAGGTATTGAACTCTCTCGAATGATAGGAAACCAATGACTAATAAAGGACATGTTATGCCGAGCGATGTGAACTTGGCGTCGGAAATCAGAGATAACGGTGGCAGACGAGCCGAGATTGACAGGCGACAGTTTTTATATGATGGCCACATTCCTGAGAGAAGGCAGCGGTCTGGCCGGCGGATTGAACTTGATCGCAGAGGCGGAATCGAGCGCAGATGCGGTACAGATCGTAGAAATGATGGGGAAAGGAGAACGGTCACACTAAAGGGGAAAGACCAAAGAAGGGGGAAGGTTTAAAAAGGCGCTGTCAAACGCTGAGGTGCTTTTTCAGTGTAATACCGTAATGTTTCAAATCCACACCCGCCAGCACCACTACTCCATTAAGTTAACCGACATAACTGATTTTCCTTGACGTAAGATATATTTTATCGTTTGATATCATGAAACCCTGTCGAAGATCCCGTTGGGCGGGGAACCTCTGAACCTTATGGTAACGGAGTGTCCGGTATGGAGATCACTCGCCGGGATTTCATCAAATGTTCGTTGCTCTTAGGCAGTTCACTGTTCGTCTCGCCAGGCGCCCTATACGCCGGGCAAAAAAAACGGGACCTATGGCATCCAGCCTATGAGGAATTAGAAAAAAAAGGCAAACTGGCTCAGAGAATCGAACAGGCCTATAGCATTTTCGAGGATTGTCGCCTGTGTCCACGAGCGTGCGGAGTGAATCGGTTGAAGGGCGAAATGGGGTTCTGCAGGGCTCCAGCCAGACCTGTGATTTTTAGCGCCAATCCCCACTTTGGCGAAGAGATACCTTTGGTGGGCCAACACGGATCTGGAACCATCTTTTTTTCAAACTGCAATCTCCGCTGTATCTTTTGCCAGAACTGGCCCATATCCCACGAAGGAAGAGGAAAAAAAGTTCAGGATGAAGACCTGGCGGACGTGATGATGAATCTCCAGCAGATGGGCTGCCATAACATCAACTTTGTCACACCCACCCACGTCATGCCCAATATACTCAATGCCACCCGGATTGCCTTGAATAAAGGGCTGCGTCTTCCACTGGTTTATAATACCAGCGGTTACGAACGGTTAGAGATACTGAAGCTCTTAGATGGCATAGTGGATATCTATTTGCCAGATATGAAATACATGGACGCTGATCAGGCGGAAAAATATTCAGCCGGGGCCTCAGACTACCCGGAAGTGGCAAAGAAAGCGATCGCCGAAATGAACAGGCAGGTCGGAGAACTCGTAGTGGATGAGAAAGGAATTGCAATTCGTGGGCTGATGATCCGACACCTGGTCATGCCCAACCGGGTAGCCGGGACGGAGAAATTCACAAAATGGGTGGCAGAGAATCTTCCCAAATCCACCTATGTCAATATAATGCCCCAATACCGCGTGGAATACAAAGCCTTTGACTATCCGGAAATCGGTCGTGGGATCACTGTGCAGGAGTTCTTGGAAGCAATAGACTGGGCTGAACAATACGGCTTGACCAATCTTGACTCCCGCTCTGTGGCGGTCAGGGACTTTTACATGCAGCGGCGATCAGGCTGATCTCTTCGTGACTCACGTCCAAATACCGGGTATGGGCTTGCCACAATATTCGCACTTCCCATCCTTCATATGTATTTCTCTAATCATGTATCCTGTTCGCTGGATCACCATTTTCTTGCACTTGGGGCAGAAGGTATTCCAACCCTCATGACCTGGCACCTTCCCAATATAAACATATTCCAGACCAGAAGACAAAGCCACTTCCCGGGCTTTCTCCAGCATCGAGACCGGCGTTGGAGGGAGACGCTTGAGCTTGTACAAAGGATAGAAACGAGAGAAATGGACCGGGGTGTCAGCACCCAATTCTTTTTTCAACCAGAGGCACATTTTTTTTACCACTGACATGTCATCATTTTTTGTGGGAATCATGAGGTTGGTGATCTCCAGGTGAACTCCCTTTTGCTTGAGTGTCTTCATAGTATCAAGCACCGGGGCCAGTTCCCCGCCGGACAATTCATGATAAAACGCTTCGGTAAATCCCTTCAGGTCAATATGGGCTGCGTGTAACACCTCGCAAAGCTTATTGAGTGGATTCATATTGATAAAACCATTAGAGTGTATGATATTCAGGAGACCTGCCTTCTTTGCTAAGTATGCAGTGTCAAACATGTATTCATAGAAGATTGTGGGCTCTGCATAAGTGTAGGCAATGGATCTGGCACCCATCTCTTTGGCTTTTTTAACCACAAGTTTTGGTGGGATCTCGTGACTGTATACATCTTCAGGGAAGGCTTGTGAGATTTCCCAATTCTCACAAAACTTGCACTGGAAATTGCATCCTGCCGTTGATAGAGTTAAAGAGGCAGTGCCTGGAAGCACATGGAAAAAGGGTTCTTTTTCGATAGGGTCTAAGTGTATGACACAGGGATTCCCATAGACAAGGCTGTAATACTTCCCTTCCCGATTTTCACGTACCCTGCAAAAACCCCTTTTGCCCTTGGGAACAAGACACTGCCTGGGGCAAAGGTTACACTGGATCGCCCCTCCATCCAGGGAAGTAAAATAGGGGGAGAGTTTTGTTCTAATGAGGCCTTTTTTGGCCATTTGTGCCCGCGGGGTTTCTGGAAAACTGAAAAGGTGAACAGTGCAAAGAGCACACAAACCTGTCCCCCAGAGCTTCAGTAATTCCCGCCTTGTCATCTGGCTTTCAGGAAGGCCGTCACAGTTCCCAGCGCTTCCCATGATTAGATTTGCCTCCTCTCTGTTCAATCTCGCTTTACACAGAGCATCAATACAAGGCTCTGTCTTTAATTAAGTAATCCCTTAAACCATCCCGCAGTAGCGGAGTGGTCCCAGCACTGCTATGCGTGTTAGATAGTGATTTGTGAAGCCCTATGGAATAAAGTTCAAATGACAAAATCCAAATGTCAAATCAAATCCAAAACCTCAATGTCAAAATGTTTTCCAAAACGATCAGTTATTTATCTTTTTCCCATTGTGTATCTTCACCAGTGTAGGCTGCGTTTGAATTAATGGGTGGACATATATTTTTTAGCATTTGTCATTTGACATTCATTTGAAATTTGTGCTTTGACCTTTGTCATTTAAATTCATTTTATTTACATATTTGGACCCTTTTAGGGGTGGTAGTTGACTTTCAGACCTTTAATGCCTTCAGGGACACACTAGCCCATTTGCTCACTCTCGTCCAGCCAACTCTCCTCTCCACGTTGGATCTCTGTTCTTTCCAATTCCTTCTTTCAACTCCCCCGTTAGAGAAATAATCAAGGTCATATGCCCTGCGTCTATCTTCTCCTGAACGCCGATCCATATCAGAACGCATCACCATTAACATATCCAAAATCGTGCTCTAATTCGTAAGTTCGATGACGTATTTTTTTTATTGTTTTACCGCCCAGCTTGTCCCGTTATGACGGGGCTTCGCTTGAGACGCAAAGGCCGCAGAGTTAAATATTATTTCTTTGTTCCACAGGGATGCATGTTTTTGCTTTCCGCCCTTTTATCCCGTTAGTATTAGCGGGGCTCAGCGGAAAGCAAAAAAGAAACAAATTCTCTGCGATCTCAGCGTCTCAGAGGTGATTATTAATTATCCAATTATAATACAATACCGCATTTAAGAATACGTGTACTAAGTAAGTGATCTAATTGCTCCCATCAAGGCTTGCACTTTGAATGGTTTCAATAAAGAAATGTCGAACAACCCCTTCTCAATACTCTCATCAAACCCGGTAATGGCCACTATGGGGGTGTCTGGTTTATGTGATTTCCGAATGTGTTTCGCAACTGCATTACCGTCCTTCTTTGGCATGCGGATATCGGTGATTACAAGATTGAAGTCTTCACGGTTGTCAAACAACTCTATCCCCTCTTCACCGTCGTGGGCGGTTTTCACTTTATAACCCATGAGTATTAGTGTTTCGCGCAGGAAATTGAGAAGTCCATCTTGATCTTCAATTACCAGAATATGATCCATAATATCTCCGATAAATGTTTTGCCTTGCAGGATTTGGAATGTATTTAGATAGAGTTATATATAATTATACATTTATAATGGTATTTGTCAAGTATTTTTTATTAATTAATTACCATTTATATTAAATTATATATAGTAGTCTCAAGGGCCTATTAGTACAATATATTGCGTTTTTTGCCTTCTGCCGGATTTTGCAGCGCAGCTTTGGTAATATCTCAAAAAGTCCGGGCATTCCGATTGCTTCCCCCTTTTGCAAAGGGGGATTGAGGCCTGCCCTGGCGCGACTTGGTGGGCATATGTGGTAACATGACGAAGAAGCAATGTTCGATCAGCCACTCTCTCAATGTATCAAGGCCAGGTCTGGGCCAGGGGGGATTTTTCTGATACAGCCCTGACTTTTTGAGATATTACCAACTTTGCTTTCCTTAGAAATGGCTTGACAGCACTGGATGGACATGAAAACCAATTTGACTTTTTCAATGTCGTGGCTAAATTTTGGTAAACGCATATGGAGTTTAAGATAATGGGAAATCAGATTAGAACAACGATTTTGCTGGCCGTAATGACGGCATTTCTTTTATGGATCGGGCAGCTCCTGGGAGGACGCCAGGGAATGATTATTGCGCTTGTGGTGGCAGCAGGCATGAACTTCTTCAGCTACTGGTATTCGGACAAGATGGTTCTCAAGATGTATCGTGCAAGGGAGGTGACACCGCAACAGGCCCCTGAAATCTATGAGATGGTTCGGACCCTTACCAGGAATGCCGACCTTCCCATGCCAAAAATTTATGTAATTCCCCAGGAATCACCAAACGCATTTGCCACTGGAAGAAACCCGGAGCATGCGGTTGTAGCGGTCACCGAAGGTCTTATCAAGATCATGGACCGGGAAGAGATTATGGGGCTTCTGGCCCACGAGCTGGCCCATGTGAAAAATCGCGATATTCTGATTGGCTCAGTTGCCGCTACCATGGCGGGGGCCGTAATGCTTCTGGCCACCATGACCCGGTGGTCGGCTTTTTTTGGCGGCGGCAGTTCGGAAGACGATGAAGGAGGCCTTGGAGCCATTGGCCTGATCGCCATGTCGATTGTGGCCCCAATGGCAGCCATGCTGATTCAGATGGCCATATCCCGGTCACGCGAATATCTCGCTGATGCCACCGGATCAAGTTTTGCAGGCCATTCTGAGGGTCTTGCAAGTGCTCTGGAAAAGCTCGGCACCTATTCACGGAGGCTCCCAATGAAAGCCAACCCTTCAACCGCACACATGTTTATTGTAAATCCCCTGTCAGGGAAGAGCCTTATGAAGTTCTTTTCAACTCATCCCCCACTGGAAGAGCGCATCACCCGTCTCCGGGGAGTTCGAAAGTCAAGGGGGAACGGGGGCCCTCGTATTGACAGGAGACAATCAGAAGCCAAAGCCCTGTGGGATCGTCTCTCCCGGTAATATTGCTGTCACCCCAATTGAGCGAAAAAGCTCAATTGTAAGAGTACAGAATACAGTAGACCTCAGAGGAATAGATTCCATATTCCACGGGGCCCCGATAGCGGGATCTACGCTACTCTCCGACAGGCAGAATACAGAATAGCCGAAAAACCCGATACCACTCTCATCTTTTCTTTCTAACCCGTTTTGCCTTATCCACCAACTGGCGGAGTAGGCGAGCTCGTTGATCATCTAAATTTTGCGGATAAAACATTTCCTTTTTCCTCTCTAACCCCTTAACCGATCTGATTTGGCAATAAAAATTTATTTTCCCCCACAATCCTTATTGATGATATCTGAAATATCGGCTAACTTTAGGTGTTGGCAAGTTGTGCTGTCAGAAAAAAACTCAATTAATGATTTCATGACCCCCCTGTTTGATCCTTTTGTGTTTGTGAGAATTAGATAAAATAAGGTGCTTAGAATTAAAAACATATGAAAAAAAGGGATAAAATGATTGAAAAGGCCCTGTAAAATTTCAATTTGCTGAAACTTTTTTGTAATCGTTTTTTTTACAGATTTTCAAAAGTTTTTTTTGTTGGTTTTTCCCAAACTGTAAGTTTTTATTTGAGATTCAAAAACATTGTGGTAACAAACACTTTATTCAGTCAAAAAGTTTTACTTGACAGCAATTCAGTTTTTATAGTAAACTTTACGAGAAATCAAGATAGATTAAGTTCAACTGGTAGGCCTTTTAACAAATCCTTGTGAGAATCCCAATCTCGCAGGATGGGCAGTTGATTGGTTTGGGAATCAATCTCCTTGCTCTTCTCCAAAATCCTGAACGCCCTTATGAATAAGGGTATGTAAATGGGGTCAAGTCTTTGATTGACTCTTGTCTATTTATAAAGCGTTCAGATGTCAGCTATCAGCCCCAGTGAAATGGTTTATTTAAAATCTTAGCGGCTAGGTTATCTTCAAATCCTTTATCGTAAAAATGTAATACATGTAAATGATGCCTATGATAAGATCGATAATTCCGAACAGGAGCAGGATCTGGGCGGCACTACTGAATAAAACAAAATAGAGGAAAAAGAGAAAAACAAAGATCTTTGTCACACCTATCCAGAAGACAAGCCACGCTCGTTTCTCTATATCCAGCGACGCAATGATCAGAAAAATTCCCAGAAAAACAACGATGAGGCCGAGAATATTGATCATTATAACATGATTTACATTTTCCGGCATCGATAACACTGTTCCCCCAAGCCCCAAAGCATTACCCAGTCCGCTTGAAGTACCAAGAAAGATCTTCAGCGTAAAGGGACACAGAAGCGCTGCATAAGCAATGATGTTAAAAATCCCCGTCCAGAAAACCCACCACCTGAAATGTACAGGCTTAACTGAATCCGGCATAATAAGTACCTCCTTACTAAAGCTTTAGGTTTTCAGCTACCAGCTCTTAGCTCTCAATTTTAGGCATGGGATCAAGCCTGCCCTTGACTCTTGGTTATTTAAAAGCATTCAGCTGTCAGCCCCGGTGAAATGGTTTGTAATTTCACGGGAATTTTGTGTTCTTTCCTTCCTGTTTGTCATGTAAACTTGCTCTAATTGGAAATGTTGGCCTTCCTCCCTTTTGCCTTCTCTCCATAACCAGCACGGCCTTCCTTTACTTCAAAACCGATCTTCTTTCGGGGTTTTTAAGGTGGCGCCATCAAGGCCTTTATGGCATCAAAGACAACCTTGAACTGCTCATCATATTTTTGCTCTAAGGTAGTCAGCTTGTGTTCGAGATCCTTGTGTACAGATAGCATTCGGCGTAAGCGAACAAAGGCACGCATGATCTCGATATTTACCTGCACCGCACGCTTGCTTCTCAAAACACTGGAAAGCATTGCAACTCCTTGTTCAGTAAAAGCGTAAGGCAAATACTTTGAATGTTGTCCCTTCTCTAAGATTCCAAAATGCAATCTTAGAGCCTTATATTCTAAGGCATAGTCATTATCAGGTTATGAAGGTAAACCAAAATGCTTCTTGAAGAGTTCTTCGGATAACCGCTCCCCTTCCTCTGTCAGAGTCACCGACTTTGCCTTAGTTTTGGGGTCTCCAATATAACCCTTGTCATGCAGGCGGTCCATTGCATCCCAATCCATACCTTTCCCCGCCCTGTTCCACAAAAGCCCTGGGCATGACAGTAGAGTGTTTCAGAGGCCGAAACCGGTCACAATTTGTGACCAGTTCGTCTTTTTCCGCTTTGGTTACCCTGAACATGAAATCAGACGGGAACCTCTTTCTGTTTCTTGTGACCGCCTGATTCAATGCCTTGGTCGAAACGCCATATAGCTGGGCAAGATCCCGGTCAATCATGACCTTTTCTCCGCGTATGACCATGATTTTACTCTGGATCAACTCTGTGGGCATTAAACCTTTATCAATCGTCATTCGGGCCTCCCTTTCCTTTTGAGATCATAACCCGTGTGGCGGCATCTGGGACATCCATAAAATTATAAAATTCAGCATCTATCTAAAAAAGTGCTATTGCCTTGGGTGCCGGAAGAACAAAAAACCCTGCTCTCCGTCTGTGCAGAGTAGCGGGGTGTTTGGGCGACCGTGGACCATTTCAAATTCTCTTTCCCTCTCGGGGTTGAAAGAAGAAAATTGGTTCGGGAATACTGCTGAATGCTATTTGCACATAACTACTTTATAAATCAACGAAAATAGGATATTGTGTGTTGGATGATGGTCGAAGATTCCCGCCTATGATAGGCGGGAGATACTTGATGCTGGTTGCGCGTTGTTTTCCTTGCGTCTTGAGCTTTAAGCCTTGAGCCTGCCACCGAATACTTCTGCTTGCCCGAAAGGGAAACGAAGCGGTCCGGGTCTGGTCTAGGAGGCTGTCCTGCTTACACCGTTCGCCTCCATAAATTTTTCCAGCGTCTCATAGGGCTGTGCACCAACTAATTTATCCTGATTGATCACGAATGTCGGAACGGCGGTAATCCCCCTCGCTTTCGAAATTGCCCAATCCTCATCCACCGGATCCTTAAAGCCCCTTGTCGAAAGAACGGCCTCAGCCTCATCTCGAGGGAGTCCGACCGATGCAGCCAAATCTAAAAGCACCGGAATTTTTGCGATGTTTTTACCATCTACAAAGCATGCCTATCCGGTTAGCACAGAATCGTCGGATCCTGCGGGATTTGTAATTCAAGCACGCGCGGCCTGGCCTGAATACGATACGGATCACCAACCTGACCACAGTATGGGCATTTGAAACCTTCTGGCCACCTGATACGCT
>JAUWMY010000109.1 GCA_030612945.1 Desulfobacteraceae bacterium | reverse complement strand
ACCATTAATTATCCAGATTGACGGTGTGCATGAGATATTACAAATTTTGATCATGCATTTTCTTAACGATACGATCTCAAAAGCCTTGCTGACCGTTTTCGATATTGAAGTAATGCAAACCCCCTGCCATATGTTTCTGATGGAATATCGCCTTGAATTCCCGATAGTTAGCACGAAATTACTGAAATTCCAGTTCCAGAAGTGCCGAAATTTGTCAAAAATCATCAAAATGTGTCAAAAGAAACAACTCTCCTGATGAGGGGCTTTATTGGTGTGATAGCGCCTCTTTCACTTGACACCAAACCTCTTTTTTTTCTAAGTTGAATCTAATCATGGGGATGTTTATTTCGCTAACACTTTTAGGAATGCCCGTGATAGGTTGTCAGCAGTCAGTTGTATCTGTGATATAAGGCACTTGGTTAACCCTAACGTTGTCAGGAGGGTCAAATGAATATTTTAGATCAGAAATTTGCTGAATTTCATGAACTTCCAACAGAGGAAAAAATTGAGTATTTTTCGAAAAATGGTCGGCTTTTTGACATGATTATCTCCCAGCAGTTGAATCGTGAAATCATTGACAACATATACGAAATTACGAATCGAATCAGGCATATATCAAAGACCAGGGCCGGCTCATTTTTCCTGCAAAACATCCTGTTCCACAAACGTGTTATGCTCTATTTTGCTCAGCCGTCATCCAGGACTTTTCTGTCTTTTGAAAATGCCTGCCACATTCTGGGGATGAAAACCTCGGAGATTCGTGATGCCAGAGTTTCATCAGAGGTAAAGGGTGAAAGTTTTGATGATAGTTTGCGCACCTTTTCATCCTATACCGACTTGATTATTATGAGACATAAAGGGCAGGACATGGCTGAACGTGCTGCCTGGCTTATGAATACCCGTACGAATCGTCCGGTTCCTATTATTAACGGCGGTTCAGGGAGCGATCAGCATCCGACACAAGCAATGCTTGATGTTTATACCCTGCAATATTCATTTGCTAAACAGGGCGGGCTTGATGGAAAAACAATTATGATGTGTGGTGATCTTAAAAGGGGAAGGACAGTAAGATCTTTGAGTTATCTGCTGAAAAATTTTGAAGACGTTAAGATTATCTACGCAGCTCCCCAGGCCTTTCAGATGAAAGAAGATGTGTGCAGTTTCCTCGAAAAGCACAAAATCCCTTTTCATATTGAGACCGAGGCCTTGGATAATGTTCTTTCTGAAGCCGATGCAATTTACATGACCAGGATTCAGGATGAACATGATGCAATTGCTGGAGAGTCAGGTAAAACTGATACTTCCAGGTTTAAACTCAAACCCTCTGATATGACCAAGATAAGACCGAGTGCGATTATTATGCACCCGTTTCCCAGAAGAGATGAAATTGATGTGGCAATCGATTCTGATCCGAGGGCCATGTACTGGCGACAGGAGAGAAACGGTATGTGGATAAGGGCAGCTTTAATAGCCTATATTTTTAACGTTCATGAAGAAATCCTGAATTATTGATCCGGGAATATGGCTGGGGGATTACCCTCTGTAAACGCCTCCATCTTTTAATGGATCGAGTTATCTCTTTCTAAAGATGTAAGCGTTCACAGGTTCAGGGTTCAACGTTCAGCGCCGCCTCTGACCGCCGAAGTGGCCAGTTTGATCGAAAAAGAGACTCCAGCGTTGCGGAGTCAGATACGAGGGTTAGGGACAAGGACAAAATTGAAGCCCCGAAGTCCTCGTAAAAAATACTGGTTTTGCCGCATTATTGCCAATGCGCCGCCAACTTTCAGATTGGGAATGACGAAGCCGGACGCTTCTCACATAAACACACCTTCAAAATGGAGCCTGGGGATAAGAACGTAACCTTGAACCTCTGAACCGTTGAACCCGTGAACGGCTACCTAAAGACATAGGTTCGAAGCTGGGACAATAGCATACCTGCGAGCATAAGCGAGCAGCCGAGTAATCCGCGTTCTGACAGAGTTTCACCCAGAATGAGCCAGCCGCCTAAAACCGCAAAGACCGCCTCCAGGCTTAAGATAATTGCAGCATGGGCAGGGTGGGCATACCTTTGGGCTACTACTTGGAGTGTGTATGCAATACCCACAGAAATTAACCCTCCATATGCTATCGGTATGGTTGCCAGAAAAAGCCCGTGAAGCGTTATTACTTCAGTTATGACTGCCGTTATAAGACTCAAGAATGAACAGGCCGCGTACTGGAAGAACGCCAGTTTGATAGGGTCTATTCGAGGCGAAAGCCATCCTATGATCAGGACGTGACCTGCCCAGAAAAAGGCCCCGGCAAGTTCCAGAAAATCGCCAAACGCGATAGTAAACTCCGCTGTGATGGTTAATAAATAAAGTCCCGCTGCTGCAAGTATTGCCCCAAGCCAGGTTCCCATGCCTGGCCGCTGTTTCCAGAAAAGCCCCAGAATGGGCACTATGACCACATACAGTCCCGTGATGAAGCCAGCCTTGCCCGCTGTTGTGTAAACAAGGCCAACCTGTTGTAGCGTTGCACCCATAAAAAGGGCAAATCCCGCCAGCCCTCCGCCGAATATTATCATTCTGGTGTTTATGGGCGGCAGAAGACTTTTAGTAATAGCCCATTGCCTGTTACTTATTAGAAGAAGCGGAACAAGTGTCAGGCTGCCCAGGGCAAATCGAAACCCGTTAAAGGTGAATGGCCCTACGTAATCCATCCCGACCCGCTGGGCCACGAAGCCAAACCCCCAGATGATTGCAGTGAGAAGAAGTAGCGTGTCAGATTTCAAGCTTTGTGTTTTCATATACCACCAAAAAATACCGCTGGAAAAAAGTTATTCTGAATTGGTATATTCTATTTGAGTTGTTTGATCAATGGTTATGGATTTTTGCCTTTCCACAAATTCCCAAAAAGGAGGAAAACATGGAATACGATTATGCATTTGAAATGGCAGCATCTAACATCCGGTTTGGACCGGGTACGACCCGTGAGGTGGGCATGGATCTGTCTGAACTCGGGTTGAAACGGGTGATGGTGGTGACAGATCCCAACTTGACCGGGATGCCTCCGGTAGAGACGGTCTTAGAGGCGCTCTCTCGGGAAAATGTTTCCTATTCACTATTCGATCGTGTCCGGATAGAGCCAACGGATTCATCTCTCAAGGAAGCTATCGAGTTTGCAAAATCTGATTCATTTGACGGATTTGTAGCGGTAGGGGGCGGCTCAACCATTGATACGGCCAAGGTGGCTAACCTTTATGTCACATATCCTGCCGATTTTCTGGATTACGTTAATCCCCCCATCGGAAAGGGCGTTCCCATCCCCGGAGAACTCAAGCCCCTCTTTGCCATTCCCACAACTGCAGGAACAGGCAGCGAAACCACGGGTGTGGCGATTTTTGATCTCGAAAAGATGCATGCAAAAACAGGCATTGCGCACAGGCGGCTCAAACCGACGTTGGGAATCGTTGATCCTGATAACACAAGAACTCTACCTACTATGGCAGCCGCATGCACCGGGTTGGATGTGTTCACTCATGCCATCGAATCATACACTGCTTTGCCATTCAACAGGCGTCCCAGGCCTGAGCGGCCGATCCTCCGCCCGGCATACCAGGGATCCAATCCCGTGAGCGACATATGGTCTCTTGAAGCGATGCGCATGGGCGCTGCCTATCTTGTCCGTGCCGTTGAAGATCCGGGCGACGATGAGGCCCGTGGCATGATGTTGCTCGCCGCATCTTTTGCGGGGGTTGGTTTCGGAAACGCAGGGGTCACCCTTCCCCACGGCATGTCGTACCCGGTTTCAGGGATGGTACGGGAATACCGGGCCGAAGGCTACCCGGATGATCATCCCCTTGTTCCACATGGTATGGCTGTTGTCCTTAATGCCCCTGCCGCATTCCGATTTACGGGTTCTGCCAACCCCGAAAGACACCTTAAAGCGGCTGCAGTCCTGGGGGCAGATATATCCGGAGCCAAACTCGAAGATGCGGGCAAGATATTGGCCGATAAGGTTATAGAAATTATGAAACGTCTCAACATCCCAAACGGGCTGAGCGCCATCGGTTACAGCCGGGAGGATATTCCTCAACTTGTGGAGGGAACCCTTCCCCAGCACCGTGTGATCAAATTGTCTCCCCGTCCTGTAGGGCCGGAGGAATTGACCCGGATATTTGAGGACGCCATGGTTTATTGGTAATCCACTTGAGAGATTGAAGCCTTCATACTTAAACCATATGCCCTGGAAAAAGATAATTCTCATTGATTTTCTGTTGATTGCCCTTCTTATTCTGGCAACCCGTTTTGCGACATTCCTTCATGAGGTATTCGGACATGCATTTGTGGCTTTGATCGTGGGCGGTGAGGTTCACGGGATCAAAGTCAGCTTATTTGGAGGAGGGATGGTCTGGGCTGACCTGGGAAATTGCCCCGATTCTACTCTTTTTCTCTACTGCCTTGCCGGTATCTTTGTCAATCTTTTGACAGGGGCACTCCCTATGGTTTTCAGCAAGAAAATAAGGGCAATGAACGTCACATGGGGATTATTGTGGGCTGTTTTTGCAATGACGAGTCTTTTGGGGGCATTAGCATATTTGGTGCTTGGTATCTATTATGACTTTGGAGACCCGGTTAACTGGGTGCAGGTAACACCTTACTGGTTCGGACTATTGTGGATTCCGTTTCTGATTGTAACGCCTCTTGTCGCATATTTCGCCTCAAGGCTATACATTTTAATGCAGGAAAAAATGTTTCCAACAAAAAACTTCATGGGGCGTGTCAAGATTTTATTAGCCACCCTGGGTGTGTCGTCCCTTGTGTATGCGGGTCTTTTCGCCTGGACTAACCAGAGCCTTGCCTCGACAGATTCTTCGATTGCAGCATACTATCGGGAAGAGGCTCGTGTAATCGAGAGAAAAAAAGATGAACTGGCCCAACGACTCCAAAAGACCTATCCCGAACTGACGCAAGAAGAGATTCAGGCTCGGGTGGACAGTACCCACATCCATGTTGAACCTGACGAGGTCCCCACCAGGTTTCCCATGATCCCGGTATTTGTGATTCTTTGCCTGCTTGGCGGGTCAACGGCTTTGCCAAAGAGGAAAACGAGAAGAGCGGGCCCTCCTATACAACCCGGGGTTGCGACTGTCCTCATGGTCTGTTTTTTAGCCGCAATTGCCTTGTCCACATTAACTTATACAAATGGATTCATATACAAAGAAAAATGTTCAATGAGGGCATATGAGTAAATTTCGGGTAATAGTGATCGGAGGTGGTCCTGCTGGCCTGATTGCGGCTGGACAGGCCGCCAAACTTGGAGCCGAAACCCTGCTTCTTGAAAAGATGGATCGCCCTGGGCGCAAGCTGTGTATCACGGGCAAGGGGCGTTGCAACCTGACAAATATAGCGCCCTTGTCCCAGTTCATCGAGCACTTCAGACCCAATGGGCGGTTCCTGCGTCAGGCCTTTTCTCAATTTTTAGCCTCAGAGCTATTGGCCTTTTTTGAAGAGCTTGGGGTTCCTACAGTGACCGAGAGAGGTGGCCGGGTTTTCCCGGCCAGTGGTCGGGCACAGGATGTGGTGGATGCGCTGGTACAATGGATTGGCGAATGTGGTGTGAAAGTAAGGGACCGATCGGCAGTGGAACGGTTGAATGTCGAAGGGAAAAAGGTGACAGGGGTGAAGATGTATAAAGAAGTTTCCCATATGAGGAAAACCTCGACAATCAGGCCTTCCTGCGGGCAGATTTATCATGCTGATGCTGTGATTATTGCTACTGGCGGTGCGTCTTACCCTGAAACAGGGTCAACCGGAGATGGTTATCAACTGGCCGAATTGGCCGGACACAGCATAGTCCGGATCAGGCCAGCATTGGTTCCTCTGGAAACGCGCGGCGACATTGCCCAAAGGCTGCAAGGGCTGAGCCTGCGCAATGTGAAGATTCAGATAAGGGTTGATGGAAAAAACCGGGGACAAGGGTTCGGGGAAATCGTTTTTACACACTTTGGTGTTTCCGGACCTGTAATTCTCTCCCTGAGCAGGCAGGTTGTGGATGCATTGCGCCTGGGGCAGAAAGTAGAACTTTCCATTGATCTTAAGCCGGCCCTCGACCATGGAAAACTGGATGCGCGGCTTTTGCGGGAACTGGATGCACATGGGAAGCAGCATTTTCGAACATTTCTCAAAGAATTACTACCCCGGAAGCTGATCCCGGTTTGCATGGACCTGGTAGATATCTCCCCTGGCAAGGTTGGGCACCAGATCACGACACGGGAACGTAAGCGACTGCGGATGTGGTTAAAAGATTTTCGTCTGCAAGTTAACGCCTACCGCCCTTTCAAAGAGGCGGTCGTCACAGCCGGTGGGGTGAATACGCGAGAAGTTGAACCGCGAACCATGGCCTCACGTATTGTGGAGCACCTCTATTTTGCGGGGGAGGTGCTGGACGTAGACGCTGACACTGGCGGCTATAACCTGCAGGCTGCATTTTCAACTGGTTGGATTGCTGGAAGATCTGCGGCACAGTGGATAAAAAAATTGACAGGATAACCCCGCGTTCCGCTGGGCCCCGACAGCGGGATCTATGCTCCGCTTCGACAGGCATAGATGGACATGATTTCAATCCAGTTAATTAATCCCTTAAACCATCCCGCAGTAGCGCGGTGGTCCCAGCGCTGTTATGCGTGTTAGATAGTGATTTGTGATGCCCTATGGAATAAAGTTCAAACGACAAAATCCAAATGTCAAATCAAAGCCAAAACCCCAATGTCAAAATGTTTTCCAAAACGATCAGTTATTTATCTTTTTCCCATTGTACATCTCCATTGGTGTAGGCTGCGTTTGAATTAATGGGTGGGCATATATTTTTTAGCATTTGTCATTTGACATTCATTTGAAATTTGGGCTTTGACCTTTGTCATTTAAATTTATGGGTCCTCTGGAGAATCTGTGGGTAAAATCGCGTGACTTTTGAAAAAAATCACTGATGAAGCATTTTAACCGGCTAATTCCAGACATTAATATCATTAGGATCAAAAGAATGTCTTTTTCCTCCGTGTTGTAAAGCCCCACAATATAAGGGGAATTTTCTACTGATAAATTAAACACGCATTTTCTTAATGATACAGCTCGTTTTTTTGGCTGTCAAATAACAGTATTCCAATGTAAAATTTAGAATTATGCCGAAAATTGAAGGGATTTAAGTTTTACAAAAACAACAAATCTTGTTGTTAAAAAAAACAGCAATATTTTGATGTTTTATTGTGCGATATTACATGGTTAAATGAAAAATTGGGAATTTGGACCCACAGATTCTCCAGAGGACCCACAAATATTTATGTGCAACGTATTATAATTAGAAGTATTCATGGGTGCGGAATTATTTATGTCTTCTTTGAATGGTCCTACTAATAGAGACGATAGGACCCTGTACAATAGTAGGTTAATAAAAAACTACTCAGAATATGCTAACAAGTTCCATCCTGAGGTAGATTTTGATTCTATTCTAAAGTGTGCAGAAATGGCCAAATATGAGGTTGAGGACCCTGCTTATTGGTTTACTCAATCCCAGATCGAACAATTTTATAATACTCTGGTTGAGAAGACAGGTAATCAGAAT
>JAUWMY010000298.1 GCA_030612945.1 Desulfobacteraceae bacterium | reverse complement strand
AAACCTATGCGGTGGACAGCTCACAAGCATATGGATCTCACGGGCGCCTAATTTTCTCAAAGTCTTGATTCGGGTCTTGGCCGTGGTTCCTCGAATAATGGAGTCCTCTATGATCAAAATCCGCTGATCCTTCAACAGGTCTTTTACGGGATTTAGTTTTACCTTTACGCCAAAATCCCTCATGCTCTGGGAGGGCTGGATAAAGGTCCTGCCCACATAATGATTCCTTATCATCCCCATCTCAAAAGGAACGCCCGATGCTTGGGCATATCCAATAGCTGAATAATTGCCTGAATCAGGGAAAGGCATCATCAGGTCTACGTCTATGGAAAACTCCCTGGCCAGAAGTTCCCCCTGCTTTTTACGAAACATATAAACGTTCTGGCCAAACACATTGCTGTCCGGCCTGGCAAAATAGATCAATTCGAAAATGCATTGACTGATACGGGACTCTAAGCCTGACGGGATGCTCTTCAGTCCATTCTGGTTGATAATAAGGATTTCACCCGGTGCAATATCCCTGATGTATTCCGCCTCCACCAGGTCAAAGGCACATGTCTCCGATGCAAGGACGTACCCTGAGTCCAGTCTTCCAAGGCAGAGGGGTCGAAAGCCATTGGGATCACGAGCCGCAATGATGGTATCCTCAGTCATGACAACTATGGAATAGGCCCCCTTTACCTGTGCCATGGTCTCTATCATGGCCTGTTCCATCCCCTTCTTGAAGAATTTTGCTGTCAAATGAAGGACCACTTCTGTGTCCATACTGGTCTGGAAAATAGATCCCGTGCCTTCCAGTTCAGAGCGAATCTGGCGGGCATTCACAAGATTTCCGTTATGGGCGATTGAAAAAGACGTCCCGGAATAGTAAATTCTGAAAGGCTGGGCATTTGCAAGGAGTGAGGAGCCAGTGGTGGAATACCGCACATGTCCAAGGGCCATATTCCCTTTAAGCCCGTTCAGGATCTCTTCATTAAAGATTTCCGGAACAAGACCCATAGCCTTATGCTCTGACACCTGCTTCCCATCAGAAGTGACGATACCGGCGCTTTCCTGGCCTCTATGCTGCAAGGCATAAAGACCAAAATATGCCAGCTTGGCCGCATCCTCATGACCATAGACCGCGAAAATTCCACATTCCTCTCTGGGACGAGAAGGAGCAAACAGTTTTTTTGGACATTTTTTCATATTATTTTTCCGTACAAGCTAAGAATGGTGGGTTTCTCAGCCTCCGGCGGATCAACCCACCCTACAAGATTATAAAAATGTTGACTGGCTAAATTGTTAATAGGACACTGATTTTCACAGATGAACACGGATAGTTATTTTTCTATATTACCCTTAAAAAGACAAAACCTTTTCTCTGCGTCCTCAGCGGTCTCTGTGTGAGATTCAATCGTCAATAGTCAATAATCAATTGTCAATCGCTCATGGTATTCCTGAATCGTCTTTACCTCGAGCTTCCCTTCTATTATGGCCTTGATTGCAAGGGCCGTGGCCCTGGCTCCCGCGAGGGTTGTGGTATATGGGATATTGAATGTGAGAGCGGCCCTTCGAATAGCGTAGGACTCAGAGATTGCCTTCTTGTTGCTCGTGGTGTTAATAACAAGATCTATTTCTCCATTCTTAATCATATCCACTACATGGGGTCTGCCCTCCCGGACCTTATTCACTCTCTGAATGGAAATCCCGTGTTGCGAAAGAAAAACACCAGTGCCACGAGTGGCCATAATCTTAAAACCCAGATCACAAAGATTGAAAACAATCTCAAGCAGGGCCATCTTGTCTTCGTCCTTAACGCTTACAAAGACAGTCCCTGACAGGGGCAATTTTTGCCCTGCAGCTAATTGTGACTTGGCAAAGGCCAGCCCGAAAGAGCTGTCAATTCCCATCACTTCCCCTGTAGATTTCATCTCAGGGCCAAGGATCGTATCCACTCCAGAAAACCGGTCAAAAGGAAAGACCGACTCCTTACAGGAAACATGTGACGGCACAACCTCACGGGTAAAGTCTAAGTCTTTAAGGGTTTTTCCCATAATAACTTTCGTCGCCAACTTGGCTAAAGGAATACCGGTGGCCTTGCTCACAAAAGGGATAGTCCTTGATGCCCTGGGATTTACCTCCAGTACATATATGATGTCATTCCTGACCGCATACTGGATGTTCATCAGGCCAACCACATTGAGCTCTTTAGCGATGGCCTTTGTATGCTCCTTAACCTGTTCCTGGATTTCAGAGCGCAGAGAAATCGGCGGCAGGACGCAGGCACTGTCTCCACTGTGAATGCCAGCCTCTTCAATATGTTCCATAAGTCCCCCGATCACGGTATCTCTGCCGTCAGAAATGGCATCCACATCAATCTCTGTGGCATTATCGAGAAACCTGTCAATCAATATTGGTTTGCCCGGGGATACTTCCACCGCGTATTTCATATAATATTCCAAATCTTTCCGGTCATACACTATTTCCATGGCACGGCCGCCCAGGACAAAGGATGGCCGCACAACTACGGGATAACCGATTCTATCAGCCACGCTGATGGCCTCTTGCTCATTGCCTGCAATTCCGTTTTCCGGTTGCAGAATGCCCAGTTTCTTAAGAAGGCCCTGAAAACGTTCCCTGTCCTCAGCCCGGTCTATACTGTCCGGACTGGTTCCAAGAATAGTTACCCCTGCCTCTGCAAGGGGAACAGAAAGATTCAGGGGTGTCTGACCGCCAAACTGGACAATGATCCCTTCGGGTTTTTCCTGTTCGACAATATTGAGCACATCCTCCCTTGTCAGGGGCTCGAAATAGAGCTTATCGGATGTATCATAGTCAGTGCTGACAGTCTCCGGGTTACTGTTGACCATGATACTCTCTATGCCCATCTCTTTCAGGGCAAATGATGCATGAACACAGCAGTAATCAAATTCAATGCCCTGGCCGATCCGGTTAGGACCTCCACCCAGAATCACCACTTTGGTTTTGTTTGAGGATCGGATCTCATTTTCCTGTTCATAGGTAGAATAATAGTATGGAGTATAGGCCTCAAACTCGGCCGCGCAGGTGTCCACAAGTTTGTAGACCGGCCTTATCCCCTTTGAACTTCGTATCTCCCTGATATTCTGTTCGTTTGTGTCAAAGATTTTCGCCAGTTGAACATCGGAGAAACCGTATTCTTTGACCTTCTTCAGTAATTCAGGATCCCATTGTTGCGAGTCAATACCCGCCCGGGCCATTTCCCTCAACTGCTGTTCCAGGCTTTGTATCTGGTAGATATTATAAAGAAACCATGGATCAATACGGCTTAACTCATAAATCCTTTCAAGGGTCATCCCCTGTTGCACGGCCTCATAGATACAAAAGAGGCGATTTGAGTTGGGATTGATAAGGGCTTTTTCAACTTCATCAGGCTCTCCACGGAAACCTGGCCCATTGGGTGAGTAAGCTTCCAGACCAAATCGTCCGATCTCCAGGGATCTGATGGCCTTCTGGAGGGCTTCCTTGAAGGTCCTGCCAATCGCCATGGTTTCGCCCACAGACTTCATGGACGTGGTCAGACTATCTTCGGCTTCAGGGAATTTTTCAAAGGTCCACCGGGGCACTTTGACCACACAGTAATCAATGGTCGGCTCAAAAGAGGCAAGAGTCTCGCGGGTAATGTCGTTGGAAATCTCATCCAGCGTATAACCAATGGCGAGCTTGGCGGCTATCTTGGCAATGGGAAAACCCGTGGCCTTGGAGGCCAGTGCCGAACTTCTCGATACCCTCGGATTCATCTCAATGATCATCATTTCCCCGTTTTCGGGGTTAATTGCAAACTGGATATTGGAGCCGCCGGTTTCCACGCCGATTTCCCGGATGATAGCAATGGCTGCGTCGCGCATGACCTGATATTCCCTGTCCGTCAGTGTCTGGGCAGGAGCTACAGTGATACTGTCACCCGTGTGAACGCCCATGGGATCAAAGTTCTCAATGGAACAGATAATGACAACATTGTCTTTGAAGTCCCGCATGACCTCAAGCTCATATTCCTTCCACCCGATGAGGGATTCTTCCATGATAATCTCGGAAATCATACTGCCATCAAGCCCTTTATTGGCAAGGGTTTCCATCTCTTCCCGGTTATAGGCCACACCGCTCCCGGCCCCTCCCATGGTAAAACTGGCCCGGATGATAAGCGGGTAACCAAGTTTTTCTGCCACTTCTCTTGCCTGGACCATGTTTCTTGCGATCCCGCTCTCAGGGACTCGCAGGCCGATATTATCCATTGCATCTCTGAATTGCTCACGATCCTCGGCCTTTAAAATAACCGGGATGGAGGCACCTATCATTTCCACGCCCAACCTTTCAAAAAGCCCTGTCTCAGCGATTTTTACTGCCGTATTGAGCCCTGTCTGACCACCGAGCGTTGGAAGTATCGCATCGGGCCTTTCACG
>JAUWMY010000455.1 GCA_030612945.1 Desulfobacteraceae bacterium | reverse complement strand
AGACGAGTTTGTGTGCATTTATCAACTTGAGGTAATTTCAAGAAGAAAGCTAATCCAGAGGCTTGGCCTCATCAATCAGCATGATAGGTATATCGTCCCTGATCTCATATAGCAGTTTGCAATTATCGCAGATCAGGCCGTCTTCAGCATCGTTCAGATAAATTTCCCCTTTACACTTGGGACATGCCAGGATATCCAATAGTTCTTTGCTTATGCCCATATCAACTCCTCTTTATTCTTAAATACTCCGGTAATGTTGGTCCATTGTAGTCAGTTGTTTGTTGGTAATGACTGAAAAACCCTGGAAACAACCCGTTAGCGTCTTTTTCCGTAAGTTCTCAATAAGCTCGGCATTCCGACTTCTTCCCCTTTTGCAAAGGGGGATTTTCCTAATTCAACCCGGATTTATTGAGAGCTTAACTTTTTTCTTCCCTTTCAATAATCCAGCGAACCGCATGGAGGAAGTCCCTGGCAATATGCCGAGGCTTAAAGGGTTTATGTGGAAGCACGTATTCAATATCTCCAAGCCCATATCCGGTTGTCACCATAATTCCTTGCAGGTTTGATCGCTCAGCTAACTCAATATCTGAGCAGCGGTCGCCGATGACATAGGAATTTTTCATGTCAATGTCAAATTCCTCACAGGCCTTTTGAACCAGGCCTGTCCGGGGTTTTCTACAATCGCACTCCACACTGTATTCCGGCACATTACCCCTTGGATAATGCGGGCAGAAGAAAATCCCGTCAATATTGGCACCTTCTTTTGCCAGCAAATCCTTCATATGCGCATGTACCCGGTCAATTAGCTCCATGGGAAAATACCCCCGGGCAACCCCGGATTGATTGGATACGATTATTGCCAGATATTGATACCTGTTTAAGAGACGTATACCCTCTGCCGTACCAGGTAGAAGGACAAAACGGCTGATGTGGTTAACATAACCCATCTGCTCGTTTATTGTGCCGTCACGATCTATAAAAACAGCAGGCCTCTTCACTAAACGATCCTCCTTGGAATCTTAGGGCTTGATTGCGCCTTTAATCATTCTAAAAAATCCGTCTTGATCCGAAACCATTGTAAACTTAATAGACAGATAACCCATCTCAGGACACATCGGGGCAAAAGCGGCCATCCGCACCCAGTCCTTTTCTGACGTCAGAAGGTATTGGGCACCAAGTTCCTCTCTCATTTGAATCAAGGCCTGGATCTCATTGGGCTTGAATCTGTAATGGTCCCTGAAACTTTTAAAACATACAAGATTAGCCCCCAGTCTGATTAAGGTTTCCCTGAACACCTCTGGTCGAGCAAGGCCGGCAAAAGCCAACACACGTTTTCCCTTTAGAAAATCAGGTTCATGGGACTCACCTAACTGGGGAAATACAACCTTTTCCGGTTCGTGATCTGCACAAAAAATCGGGATTGCAGGAAGCTTCTCATTTAGAAGATCCGTGGTCCTTTTTGCTGATTTTTGATTACTAAAACGCGTGAGAATTGCCATGTCTGCCCTGGCCAGTTGGTCAATAGGTTCCCTTAAAGGCCCCCATGGCAGGAGATGACCGTTTCCAAAGGAGCTTGCAGCGTCAATCAACACCAAATTCAGATCTCTTTTGAGCTCCAGGTGCTGAAAACCATCATCAAGAACAAAAAAGTTAGTTCCAAATTTTCCGTGGGCAAAAGACCCGGCTATATAACGTTTTTTGGAAATAACTATGGGGATACCGACAAGCTTTCTCGCAAGAAGATAAGCCTCATCGCCGCTCTCCTGTGGATCAGCCTTAATGGCTTCACCATCAGATACCTCAAGGAACTTTTCCCTGTATCGACCCCTATACCCCCTCGAGAGCACGGCCACACGGTACCCTTCTTTTTGCGCCCATCTTGCCAGCATAATAACGGCAGGCGTTTTGCCGGTCCCTCCGGCAGTTAAGTTGCCAATACTAACCACAAACCCAGGGAGGGATTTTCTCTTGAAACGCTTCCGCCTGTAAGCTGACAAGCGAAGCCTTATACCGGCGCCATATAAAATAGAAAAAAAAGCCAGAAATGGAGACCAAAACCCAAAGGATTTGTCCAGGTGAACCCGGTCCCAGTCCGGCAAAAGAACTCCCATCTAACCGTACCCTCCTGCCTCGCTTATAGGCATCCCGGCTACCACCTTTTACCTTGACTGACAACAAGACTGATCATTTGAAGAAAATTAGTATCTTCTCAATAACTCGGCGATAAAACCCTTACGGGTAAACTCCGAATAAGGAATTTAGGCCTGCCCGCCAGTGCCAGGCAACTGTAGGCGGGCGTAAGCCTTTTGTTTTTCCCCTGAATATTGGATAATTACGAAAATTACAACTTTGATGGATCCGTAAAAAGTCAAAATCTATAGGATTGTCCAATTCGATATTCTCATAACAAGCTTAAATAATTCGTAATTCCTGAATTCCTAAATTCCTAAATCCATGTAAAAAGGACTTTTTACATGGGCATCAACTTTAGATCACTTCCCCGCTGCAAGCGGGATAAATAGGCACTTTAGTTCACTTTAGATCACTTTCCATACTACTCATACCCGAACAGGGAGTTCTATAATAAACTTGACCCCCTTGGGCTTATTGTCCTTAACCCGGATAAATCCATTATGATCCGTGATTATGGTATTTACAATGGCAAGGCCTAAGCCTGTCCCCTGTTTTTTTGTAGAGAAATACGGTTCAAACAGCTTCTCCTTGTTCTCAGGAGATATACCCTTCCCGTTATCAACGAATTCGATCTTTACTATTTGAAGTGCCCTGTCATAATCGAGATCAATGATGACCTCTCCCTTACCATCAATCGCCTCAATTGAATTGTCCAGCAAATTGATCATCACTCTCTTCATCTGTTCTCTATCCAGATTAAAAACAGGCACTTCCTTTGAATCCCTGAAAGTGAGCTTCACATCTTTTTGCGCCTCTCTGTAGAGAGTCACAGCTTCCTTAATAATCTTACGGATATCTGATGGGACCGGGTTAGATGCCGGCATTCGGGCAAATTTCGAGAACTCATCTACAAGACACTTGATTTCCTCTACTTGCTTAATGATCATCTCAGTACAT
>JAUWMY010000169.1 GCA_030612945.1 Desulfobacteraceae bacterium | reverse complement strand
ACCCCAGGCGGCTCTTGTCCGGAATATCTCAAAAAGCATTAACACGGCCGTTACAATGACGCGTAACTACCTTGATCTGACGCGTATCGAGAAAGGCGAATTAAAAATAGATGCAAAGCAGATTGATATGATTAAAGATATTGTAAATCCCGTACTCGAGGAGCTAAAACCAGCCATTGCCGAGAGTGGTGTGACAATCGAAAACCGTTTGCCCGAGACAATACCAATTGTGGGAGATCCTGATCTTCTTGAAATTGTTTATAAAAACCTTCTCGGTAACGCGCTGAAATATGGCCGTAAAAGCGGAAAAATACGGCTCGGCTATGAGCAGGGAGAAACGGATTTAAGATTTGAGGTATGGAACGAAGGCAAAGGTCTCCCTCCGGATAAAATTCAGCGAGTTTTTGAAAAATTTGTGCGATTCGAGAGTGAAAAGGAGGTGTCCCGCAGCACGGGTCTGGGACTGTTTATCACTAAAGATATTATCAATAAGCATGGGGGAACTGTTTGGGCGGAATCCCAGGAGGGCAAGTGGATAAACTTCATTTTCACCTTGCCTATCCGAACAATGGGGGATAAGAAAAAATAACTCAGCATATCCGCGGCAAAAGTTCACCCGTGATCATATCTACAATTCGGGATGTTCCCAATCTGGTTTTCATAACCACCTTTCCGGGATGATCTGCCACTACCTCGCCAATAATCCTTGACTGGGTACCATATTTATTTTCTCGTATAGCGGTCAAGACCTTCTCTGTAGCTTGGGAAGCAACGACTGCCACAAGTTTCCCTTCGTTGGCAACATAAAGGGGATCAAACCCCAAGAGTTCACAGGCCGCTCGAACAGTATCATTGATCGGTATGTTTTTTTCTTCTATCTTTATGCCTACATTTGAACTTTCAGCAATTTCATTGAGCGTACTCGCAAGCCCTCCCCTTGTGGGGTCACGCAGGCAATGAATTTCCTTCGATCCTTCTATCATTTTTTTAACCAACTTGTTTAGGGGGGCACAATCGCTCTGAAGAGAGGATTCAAATTTCAGACCCTCCCGTTGGATGAGTAACGCGATTCCGTGATCCCCAATGGGACCGCTGAGTATTAGTTTGTCTCCGACTGAGGCATTGGCGCTGGAGATCTCGATCCCTTCAGGAACGAGCCCTACACCGGCAGTGTTAATAAAGAGCTTGTCCGCGCTCCCTCGATTAACGACCTTGGTGTCACCTGTAATCACCTTTACCCCGGCTTCTTCGGATGCCTCTTGAATCGAGATGATTATTTTCTTAAGGTGATTCAATTCAAAACCTTCCTCTATGATCAGCGAGAGGCTTAAATACATGGGTGCTGCCCCGGACATGGAAAGGTCATTAACCGTGCCATATATCGCCAATTTACCTATATCTCCTCCTGGGAAGAAAATGGGGCTTACCACATAACTATCCGTTGTGAATGCCATACGCCCGCTTAGGTCAAAGACAGCCGAGTCATCCATTTTATCTAAAAGGGGATTATGCAATATCTTGACAAAGCAGTTTTTCACCAGATCATGGCTCAGTTTCCCACCACTGCCGTGAGCAAGAAGGATTCTATCTTCCATGGTTATCACCGTATAGGAAATATGCAGCGCATGTGCCCTCGGAAGAGACCATGCACGGCCCCACTGGATATTCGGGGGTACAGGATTTTCCAAATAACTTACAATCAAGGGGAGTCATAACGCCTCGAAGTATCTCTCCACAAAGACAACCTTTAGGTTCTAAGGCAGGGGGAAGTTCGACAGGAAAGGTGGATTCAGCATTAAAAGCCTGATATTCCTCTCTTAATCTGAGCCCGCTTTCAGCAACAATCCCGATACCCCTCCAATCAGCCTCATCAACCTTAAAAACTTGTTCCATAATTCTTTTGGCCTGTGTATTCCCATCTGACGTGACTCCCCGGCGATAAGCAATTTCTACCTCTGGTTGAGCGCGCTCGTTCTGACCGACCAGCATGTCAATGGCAAGAAGAATATCCAATGGTTCGAAACCAGCAATAACACAAGCGATACCATAATCACGAGGAATAAATTCATAAGGGTGAGAGCCGATTATTACACTTACATGTCCGGGACAAATGATGCCGTCAATCTTAATCTCTCCCGAATCAAGCAATACCTTAATCACCGGGGGGCAGAGTTTATGAAGAGAGAGTAAAAAAAAATTTGTTACCCCTTGATTTTTCGCGTCCAGTAAAGAAGCCGCAATGGCTGGAGCCGTGGTCTCAAAACCAATGCCTATAAAGACAACAGATTTTTCGGGATTTCTCTGTGCAATTTCCAGGGCATCAAGAGGTGAGTAAACAACGCGGACATCTCCGCCTTCAGCCCTGGTTTTCTGAAGGCTAGAATAACTCCCGGGGACCTTCAGCATATCGCCGAAGGTAGCCACAATTATTTCTGGCTCTCTTGCCAGGGCAATAGCCTTATCAAGGTCGGAAATTGCAGTAACGCATACCGGACAACCCGGCCCGGACAGCAACTCCACCTTGGGATACAAAAGCTGCCGCAAGCCATGTTTCATAATTGCTGCTGTATGCCCGCCACAAAATTCCATGAATCTTAACCCTTCAATGGGCCGGTCACGGATTCTTTCAACCAGTTGTCTGGCAAGTTCAGGATTACGATATTCGTCGAGGAACCTAATCATCTTTTAGCATGTCTCCGATCATTTTTATGGTTTCTTGAGCTTCGATTTCGTCTATGACTGATATGGAATAACCTGCGTGAACGAGCACATAATCCCCAACCTTAACTTCTGGGGTTAGTACAACGCTCACCTTACGTGTGATACCGCTTAATTCTACTTCTGCGGTTTGACTACAGATTGACTTGATTAAGGAAGGGACAGCAAGACACATGGTTGGTTTCCTCACATTTACTGAGTAATAAAATTTGCGATAACGGCCTGGCCAAGCGATACGCCACCATCATTACAAGGAACCTCCCTGTGGGTAATCACTTTCAGGCCTTCCTGCTCCACATATGCGCGAGTAAGCCTTAAAAGCAACCGGTTCTGGAAGACACCGCCGCTTAAGGCCACTTGGTCTATGCCGGTGCTCCGGGCCAGTATTTTACACATGCGGGAAATAATGCAGGCCATGGTTGAATGAAATTTGGCAGATATCTCACGTCTCGAAATACCACGGCTGAGATCAATGATTATATTGGATAAAAGTTCCCTGAGGCGAATAACTTTTTCGCCATTTTTGACAACTATGTCAAAAGGATAGATTCTAGAAGGACTGTCTGTGTCCTTCGCTATCATTTCGAGTTCAATGGCGGCTTGACCTTCATAATCAGTCTCATTTCTTATACCTATTAGAGCAGCCACTGCATCAAAAAGGCGTCCTGCACTCGATGTCATTGGCGAATTTATGCGCTTTTTAATCTGGCTTTTTATAAGGTCAATTTCGAAATCTTTTATATCTTCAAGAAACACAAGTTTTTCATTGAAGGCTTCTTCTCCAATGAGTGTAAGAAGATAACTTATGGCCATTCGATATGGTCTCTTAACTGCTGCATCTCCACCAGGCATTGGCACATATTCGAGGTGTCCTAATCGCGTGATTTTGCTGTAATCAGTTAAAAGAAATTCACCACCCCACATAGCGCCGTCATCCCCATATCCAGTGCCATCGAATGCAACACCTAAAACCGGCGCCCTAACCCCATTTTCCGCCATACAACTTACAATATGGGCATGGTGATGCTGAACCGGGACTAATTTGAACTCATTGTCTCTGGCTTTAAGTCCCTGGGCATATTTTGTGGAAAAATAGTCCGGATGTTTGTCATGAGCCGCAATTTTAGGATTCAATCGAAAAAGCTTTTTGTATACCTCGAGCATATTTTCAAAGTGAGTTAAGGTTTCAAGGTTGTCCATATCACCTATGTGCTGGCTTATAAAGGCATATTGATCTTTGGTAATACAGAATGTGTTTTTGAGGTCGGCCCCGCAGGCCAACACTTCTCTGGCCTTAAATGGCAAATGGATGGGGTGTGGAGCATAGCCGCGGGCTCGCCTGAGGACCTGGAGCTTACCATTCTCAATCATGGTGACACTATCGTCACAGGAGGCATAAATATCTCGATTATGAAACAGAAAATAGTCAGCGATATTTCCCAGCTTTCGCAAAGTTTCATTGTTATCTTTAATAATTGGTTCCTCGCTCAGATTACCACTGGTCATCACAAGCGGTACCCCGACCTCCCTCATCAACAAATGGTGGATTGGGGTATAGGGCAACATTACGCCTAAGTAATTGAGATGGGGTGAAACCTCCGAAGAGATAGGGCCTCTATTTATGAGTCTTAACAAAACAATGGGCGATTCTGGGGAGGTGAGAACCATTTCCTCTTCTTTTGAGACAAAACAGTGTGTCTTGATCTCATCAAACGTTGCCATCATAAGTGCAAAAGGCTTAGATGGCCTCTTTTTCCTTTGTCTTAATAGGTGAACCGCATTTTCGTTTGTTGCGTCACAGGCAAGCAAAAACCCGCCAATTCCCTTTAGAGCGATTATTTTTCCTTTATTGAGCAAAGTCGCTGTGTCGGCAATTGGATCTTGGGAGGCAATGGTATTGCCTGATCGGTTGGCAAGCTCGAATTTAGGTCCGCACTCAGGACAACAATTTGGCTGGGCGTGAAAGCGCCGGTCAAGAGGATCATCATACTCTGCCCGGCATTCGGGACACATCCTAAAATGGCGCATTGTTGTTTTTGGCCGGTCGTAAGGAATGTCTTTAATAATTGTGAATCTGGGGCCGCAGTTGGTGCAATTAATAAACGGATAATGGCAACGCCGGTCTCTCGGATTAAAGAGCTCCTTCTGGCAAAGCGGGCAAGTGGCAATATCAGGTGAAATGAGCTGATATCTCCCTTCCAGTGATAGGCTGTCCTTTATTTCAAAGGTTTCATAGCCAAATGGCTCCAAATACTGGGAGTTAATGTCTTCGATCTGAGCCCGAGGGGGTGCCTGTGTCTTAAGTTGTTCCAGAAAACAACCAATGGCTTCCTTCAGACCTTCTACCTCAATCGTTACATCTCCCGAGGTATTACAAACCCAACCCTTTAGCCCATGCTTGGCAGCAAGCTGGTAGACAAAAGGTCTGAAGCCGACCCCTTGCACGACACCACGAACGTTTATTCTTGCCATCCCATTTGCCTGCACTAGATTCATAGTTGTCTTAATCATAATTAGTGCCCGAACGAAAACTGTTATTTTTCCTCCCGCTAATAGCGGGACGTCCCCGATGAGCGGGATCTACGCTTCGCTTCGACAGGCTTAAATTATAACCCTCGAAATACTCAATGTATGGATGCCTGTCCCGCTGTATTTAAGCGGGGGGGTTATAATTTTCGCCTTCCTTGATCTTGGAAAAATATCTCATTCTCAGACAGCCTCCTAGTTCCTCTTTGAATGGTCTATCACGTAAAGCACGTTGGACTTTGCCTTAAGCTCTTCCTTCAGTTCCTCTAATCTTTCCTGGTCACAATCACGTACCCTTATATAAACACGCCGATAACCCGCCTGAACATCCTGCCCACTCAGGATACTTACTAAGAGGCATCCATAATTCCTCATGATATCGGAAACCTCCTTGATGGAACCGGGACGATCCTCCAATTGAAAAGCAAATTGGATCCCTGCCTTTTTTACACCGGTGAATAATACCAGCACCCGGAATATATCGGTCTGCGTGATAACACCGGCTACTTGTCCCTCATCATCCACAACAGGAGCGCCCGATAATTTGTGTTCCAGGAGAATCTGTGCAGCTTCATCAATAGTATAATCGAGCGGGATGGTAATCGGATCTTTAGTCATGATGTCGCTGATTTTGATTTCGGAGATCAAAAATAGAAGCTCATGAATTTCCAATGTGGTTACATCTGAGGCTGAGGCCCTTTTCAGATCCCTGTCCGTGACAATCCCAACCAGTTTCCCGTTTTCCATAACCGGCAGGCGTTTAATTTTGTGCTTCCTGATAAGCCTGGCTGCATCTTGCATTGAATCGTTTACATCAACACTGATCACGTCTTTGGTCATCCAATTTTCGACTAACATTTCTTGTCTCCTTTTTTTAGTATCTTCAGGAAAGCAAACTGAGA
>JAUWMY010000249.1 GCA_030612945.1 Desulfobacteraceae bacterium | reverse complement strand
AATATAATATTCTGCTTTAACGTATTTTTTTAGTCACTCTATTTTCGGAAAAACAAGGAGACTTGGGCCAAGACAGAGGAGTTTTTACTAATTGATGGACGTATTTGTTAAGGAAGTTGGGGATGAGATGTTATGACTCCAGATAAAGCTTTGAGATACCTTCTTTGGGTTGGATAGGGTATTTGCCATTAAAACAGGCCAAGCAAAAGCTGTCTTCCGGAAGGCCAGTAGATTCAATCATCCCGGGAAGGCTCAGATAACATAGACTGTCCAGGCCAATGAAGTTTTTAATCTCTTCTATAGAATGCTGGGAGGCGATTAACTCCCCCTCAGTTGAAAAGTCAATACCATAGTAACATGGATATCTATGGGGAGGGCAACTGATCATCATATGTATCTCCCATGCCCCTGCCTCCCGCAAGGTCTTAATCCTCATCTTGCTTGTCGTAGCCCTTATGATCGAGTCTTCAACAATCACAACCCTTTTCTGGTTTAGGATCTCCTTAACAGGGTTGAGCTTGACCTTCACACCGAAATCCCGCATGGATTGCACTGGCTCAATAAAGGTCCTTCCTACATAGTGGTTCCTGATAACCCCCATCTCCATGGGGATGCCAGACTCTTGACAGAAACCGATGGCTGCATAGTTTCCGGAGTCGGGAAAGGGCATAGCAAAATCGGCCTCAACGGGATATTCCTGGGCCAGCCTCTTCCCAAGCCTCTTTCGCACAGCATACACATTCTGGCCAAAAATATTGCTGTCGGGTCTTGCAAAATAGATGTATTCAAAGATGCAGAAGGTCTTTTTGTGATCTGGAAAAGGCTTGATTGATTTTAACTTATCTTTACCGATAATCAGTATCTCACCTGGATCAATATCCCTGATATATCGGGCCTCTATCAGATCAAGGGCGCATGTCTCAGAGGCTACAATATACCCTTCATCAAGCAGCCCCAGACAGAGCGGTCGAAATCCGTTGGGATCCCTAAATGCAATGAGATTATCTTCAGTCATCAAGATACAAGAATAAGACCCTTCAATTTTTGAAACTACCTTGACCATTGCCTCTTCCATCCCCCTTTGAATATTCCTGGCCAACAGGTGGACGATAATTTCGCTGTCCATGGTGGTCTGAAAAATGGAACCTTTTTTCTCAAGATCATTTCTCACCTCTCTTGCATTTGTAAGGTTTCCATTATGGGCAATGGCGAGAGTTTTGCCCGCATGGGAGACCACAAAGGGTTGAGCATTTTTGGCAACAGAAGAACCGGTAGTGGAATATCTCACATGACCGCTGGCTATATGGCCGGGAAGCCCGTTTAAGATGGATTCATTGAATACCTCCGGAACCAGGCCCATGCCCTTGTGCTCGTAAATCGAATTCCCAGTAGAGCTAACTATGCCAGCACTTTCCTGCCCTCTATGCTGTAAGGCATAGAGCCCAAAATATGTCAGCTTCGCGGCATCCTTATGCCCAAACACACCAAAGACACCACACGCTTCTTTTGGTCCATAAGAAAAATTCATTCTATAATAAGCATCTAAATTAAGCGAATATACTTTAAGTGATAAATCCTAAATCCTAATATCGAAATACTAAACAAGCACAAAATTCAAATGTTCTAAATACAAAACCATTAAATAACTTCCTAATATCTACACCCCAAACATGTTTTGGTAATTTGAATTTTGATATTTGGAATTGCCCGCCCTGGCGCTAAATGCCTGAATCAGCATGCTAATCCTATAGGGTACTTGGTGCTCAAATCTGCCTATTAGGCCTATAAGCCAGGTCTGGGCCAGGGCTTAGAGCTTCGGATTTAGGGTTTAGTATTTTTACTTTTCATGTCGTCTTATTTATGATAGCCACTATAATCAACTTATGCTGCCTGCCCCCTTTCCTGATTCAGGTACAGTAGATTTATGTGGTTGGCCAATCTCCTTAAGGTACTCCTGAAGTGACCGTACAGTCAGCTTTCTTTTTTTCAGGGCCTCAATGCCTGATGCCATAGCCTTGGCACATGCCAAGGTAGTGGCATAAGGGAGCCCATGCCTTAATACCGCACGCCTGATGTTATGTGAGCCCCCCATGCTTTCCTTACCTGAAGGGGTGTTAATCACCAACTGGATATCTCCATTTTTGATATGATCAATTATATGAGGGCGTCCCTCAGCAATCTTCTTTATGGGTTTATTTGGAATTCCGAGATTTTTTAAGTACCGGGAGGTACCCTGTGTAGCAAGAAAATCAAAGCCCATTTCATAAAATTTTTTTACTACAGGATATACATCACTCTTGTCAGCATCTTTCACGCTGACAAAGACTGCACCGTGGGTTGGCAAGAGTTGTCCGGCTGCCAGTTGGGATTTTGCAAAGGCCCTGCCGAAATCTTTATCTATACCCATTACCTCGCCGGTTGATTTCATTTCAGGCCCTAAAATGATGTCCACATCCGGAAAGCGATTAAAAGGAAATACCGACTCCTTTACCGAAATATGATGGGATTCTATCTGATGTGTGAGTCCCAACTCCTTAAGGGTTTGCCCAAGTATTACCTTAGTTGCCAGCTTGGCAAGTGGGACGCCAGTGGCCTTGCTGACAAAAGGAATTGTTCTCGAGGCCCTGGGATTGACCTCAAGCACAAAGAGCTTTTCATCCTTGATGGCAAATTGAATGTTTATCAAACCGACTACTTTTAGCTCTCTCGCCAAGGCCATGGTACTATCCTTAATCTGGTCAATAATAGAAGGTGTTAGGCCCTGAGGTGGAAGCACACATGCACTATCACCCGAATGGATGCCTGCTTCTTCAATGTGCTCCATGATACCACCAATAATGGTTTTTTCCCCATCGGAGATAGCATCCACATCAATTTCAACAGCATCCTCAAGGAATTTGTCAATCAGTATAGGATGGTCAGGAGAGGCTAACAGGCCTTTTAGAGTAAATTCCTCCAAAGATGGCCGATCATAGACAATTTTCATGGCCCGCCCACCAAGGACATAGGAAGGTCGAACCATTACCGGATAGCCTATTCTTTCTGCCACCGTTGCGGCCTCTTTCACACTCCTGGCTGTCCCACTTTCAGGTTGCCTCAAGCCAAGTTTCTTTAAAACATCCTTGAAAAGCTCCCTATTCTCAGCCAGGGCTATGCTTTCAGGTGATGTTCCAAGCATTGGTGCTCCGGCTTCAGCCAGGGAAGACGAAAGATTGAGCGGGGTTTGCCCTCCAAACTGCAAAATAACCCCTAAGGGATTTTCAGTCTCCACAATGTTTAGAACATCCTCTTTTGTAAGAGGCTCAAAATAGAGCTTGTCAGAAGTGTCATAGTCAGTGCTCACAGTTTCGGGATTGCTATTAACCATTATGCTCTCAATGCCTTCTTCTTTTAGGGCAAAGGATGCCTGCACACAACAATAATCAAACTCAATCCCCTGCCCGATCCTGTTCGGCCCGCTACCCAGTATCATGACCTTTTTTCTGTTGGAAACCCGGGCCTCATTTTCCTTTTCATAGGTGGAGTAATAATAAGGTGTTCGGGCCTCAAACTCTGCTGCACAGGTGTCGACCAGCTTGTAGACCGGCTGAATGCCGAGCCTCTCGCGGTAAGCACGGATTTCATCCTCATCCGTTTTAAGGAGGTGGGCAAGCTGAACGTCAGAAAAACCAAAGGCTTTACTCCTCTTTATGGTCTCAGAGGACAAAGGATGGCTTTCGGCTGCAATCTCCTCCTCAAGGTCAACAATTTGTTTTATCTGGTTCAGGAACCAGGGGTCTATTGCTGTAAGGGTATGGATGTTTTTTACATCCATTCCGGCCTTTAAGGCATACCGAATATAAAAGAGGCGCTCGGAGTTTGGATTAGCGAGCTTTTCTCTGATTTTCTCCACTGAGGGGTAAGCCTCATTCTGTTCTAATAGGCCTTTGCCATCTGCTCCAAGACCAAAGCATCCAATCTCAAGGGATCTCAGCCCCTTCTGGAGAGCCTCCTTAAATGTTCGGCCAATGGCCATGACTTCCCCCACAGATTTCATGCTCGTAGTTAGATAATCGTCGGTATCAGGAAACTTCTCAAAGGTCCATCGTGGGATCTTTACCACACAGTAGTCAATTGTTGGCTCAAAAGAGGCTAAGGTTTCCTTGGTGATATCATTTGGAAGTTCATCCAGGGTATAACCTACTGCCAATTTGGCCGCAATCTTTGCAATTGGAAATCCAGTCGCCTTGGAGGCAAGGGCCGAACTCCTTGAGACCCTGGGGTTCATCTCTATGACCACCATATCACCATTTTTCGGATTGATGGCAAACTGGATATTGGACCCACCTGTCTCCACGCCAATTTCTCTGATAACAGCTATAGCTGCATCCCGCATGAGCTGATATTCCATATCACTCAGGGTTTGGGCCGGCGCCACAGTAATGCTATCACCAGTATGGATGCCCATGGGATCAAAGTTTTCTATGGAACAGATGATCACCACATTATCATTTCTATCCCGCATTACCTCAAGCTCAAATTCCTTCCAGCCGATTACTGATTCCTCCAGCATGATTTCATTTATCAGGCTGGCATCCAGTCCCCAGGCAGCCAATTTCTCAAGATATTCCCTGTTAAAGGCTACACCTCCTCCAGTTCCTCCAAGGGTAAAGCCAGGCCTGACGATAATTGGGTAACCTATTTGGTCAGCAATATCTCTGGCACTTTCCATGTCGTGGGCAATACCACTTTTTGGCACCCTAAGCCCAATCTTATTCATAGCAGTCCGAAACAGATCCCGTCCCTCAGCCTTTTTAATTGCTTCTGTTGAGGCCCCGATCATTTCCACATTAAATTTCTCGAGTACGCCCATTTCGGCCACCTGTACAGCGGTGTTCAGCCCCGTTTGCCCGCCAAGGGTAGGCAGAAGCGCTTGGGGCCTTTCCTTTTCGATA
>JAUWMY010000536.1 GCA_030612945.1 Desulfobacteraceae bacterium | reverse complement strand
CTGCCCGTGCTGCTTCGGTGGTCAATTACCTGCAAAATGAACAGGGCCTTGATCCCGCGAACCTGGTGGCTGCGGGCCGTTCCTTCTATGAACCAATTGCCAGCAATGAAACATCAAAAGGGCGCGCTCAGAACAGGCGTGTTAATATAATTATTGTACCTAAAGGAGAATAGGTTTCAGGTAAGTTACTTTCTCCTGTCATAAAAACAGAGTTTGTCCATGTTTTAAGTCCACAAGACGGTCCAAAAGTCCTTCCTCTTCTAATTCCCTCCAGAGATCATTCGGCGGGAAGTGTACTGGTTCATCGCCTAAACGAAATGTGCCCCAGTGAACAATAAGGAGGTGCCTGGCCTGAAGCTCCCGAAAGGCCCGCACTGTTTCACTGGGATTTATGTGACTTGTAGCCATGAACCAGCGAGGTTCATAGGCGCCCAGGGTGAAAATTGCCAGGTCAATGGAAAATTCTTCTCCGATCTCACGGAACCCATCAAAATAGGCTGTATCTCCGGAAATGAAGATAGTGGGCCCACTGGCAGTCTTGACAAGGAATGAACCCCAAAGCGACCGGTTGGGTCCGACCAGGGGGTTCCTCATGGTCCAGTGATTGCAGGGAAGCAGCGTGATTTCCAGTTTGCCGTCCTTATAGGTATCAAACCAGTCCATCTGGGTGCGTCGATTCATTCCCAGGTCATTAAACACATCGTTGTAACCCATGGGCGTAATCACATGGGTCTTTTTTCCGAGAGAAGCAAGGGAAGGCTTGTCTAAGTGGTCGTAATGACCGTGTGTGATCAGGACATGATCAGGCAGGGGAATTTCTTTTGTATCAAAGGCCAGTGGTGAAAAATCCTTGAAAAACCGGAAAAGACCGAAAAAAATAGGATCCACAAGGATGTATTTGTCCAGATCCTTTATCATTACGCTGGCATGGTTAATAAATGTGATCGAAAGCCCATTGCTGCGCTTTACAGGTTCCCAATCAATAGAAACAGGAATCACACTCTCCTCATTGTAAAAGGCCTTGAAACGGTTTTCTGAAAACAGCTTCCATCTTATTATCTGCCATGGATTTCTGGAATCCATACTGCTAAAGGGATTTACAAAACGGTCGTTACTATGATGAATTTTTCTGAGCACGATTTCCCTGAGACTTAAGCCTTTATGCTTAGCTCCAATAGTATTTTCCTTTTCCATAGCACTTGCGGATTTGAGAAATGAATTAGAGGGAAAAAGGCCTAACATGAGACACATTTTGGCCCAGGTCAGGAGTTTTTTGATAAAAAAGCGACGCGTCATGCCATTATGATTCATTTGTCAGCCTTGTTTCAAAAAACTATATGTCCTTTCTCCCTTTTTTGAAAGTCCAAAAAGTCCCTCACCTGTTATTCTGGACATTATTTCATTTTCTTTCATATGATGATCACTAAAGGACAGTATCCCATTCGGTTTCAATACACGGTGTAACTCCTTTAGTACCCCATTCGGATCACTCAGCATGTGAAAGATATCGTATAACAGAACTACATCCAGACTATCATCCTGCAATCCGGTTTTGCAATCGGAACAGGTCGTTTCCACATTTGCCAGTTGGTTTTTTGAGGCGATCTTTTCAACCCTCTTGACTGCAAGGGGATTGATATCCAAGGCATAGGTTTTCCCTGAGTTTCCCACCAATTCTGACGTAGGGAGCACATACCCCCCTGGCCCACAGCCGTAGTCGAGTACATGATCGCCTGGTTTTATTTCTACTTCCTTCAGTATGTTGCCACGAGGTCGAAAAAAATCCCGTATCATGAAGATTAAACACATACCTTTGAACATAACGTTGTTCATTGGTTTGTCCATTATGTTTCCCCTTTGCGTGCTTATTTCAGAATGCCTATTGTGTTATACAGGCTTATTAGTATCCTCAAAGTTCCCGTTCTCCTATCCAAGGCTTGGCGCCCGTGTAAAGGATCGGGAGGGGAAATTGTCTCTGATAAAAGCGGGAAGGCTTGACCTTTGATCTAAGGGCTTCATAAACTTTCTCAAAAATAAATATGCCGATAATAACCGATAGTATATCAAATGCCGGAACAAGCAATATTTCAATTAATGGCAGCTTAAGAAAGAG
>JAUWMY010000413.1 GCA_030612945.1 Desulfobacteraceae bacterium | reverse complement strand
TCCCCTGTTTTCCCAACAGCCCTGATAATACCTTGTTCAATAACAACAGCTCCGTCATTAATAATTTGCAGATCAGACATGTCTTTTCCACGTTTGGCTTTAAAACCGCTGCACGTGACCAACTGGGAAGCATTTTTTATGATGATGTTTTTGTTCATTGTGTTGCCTTCAAATAGATTTTGCGTGATTCAATATTTTGGAGATATAGATTGCACCGATTTACTTTTTTCCAGTTTCAAGTTTCAAGTTTCAAATACCCAGTACCGAGTACCCAATACCCAGCATCTTACTCCATGATTCTGGCTTCAAGCACCTGCTCCATTGAAAATTTCTCTATTCCCATATAATACACTGCCGTATCTATCAGCGCTTCCATAGGAACCAGTCCTATGATTTCACTCCCGACAATATTGACGCCATATCTCCTGGCTTCTATTCTGACCAATTCAAAAGTCCTGTAAAGAGCTGTCTTTGTATAATCAGTCATATTAATGGAAACCTGGACGATCCCCCTTTCCCTTAAAGCTACTCCGATGGCCTTACAATATCGTAAGCCACCACTAATGTGCCTTACCCTATGTGCTATGGCGTTGGCTATATCCAGGTCATCTGTATTTAAATTAACATTGAAAGCGACCAATGGCATTCTGGCCCCAACGGCCGTCACACCGGCAGTGGGATGAATTTCTTTTGGACCAAAATCAGGTTTCCACTGGGGATCTTTCAATTTTCCAGCCATTCCTTCAAACTGTCCTTTTCTTATTGCTGCCAAATTCTGTCTTTCTATACTTGTTGCTGATTTCTCATATAAGAATACAGGTAGCCCATATTTTTCAGACACTTGGTTTGCGACATCCTTTGAAAAATCCACGGCTTCCGTCATACTCACGTTTTTGATCGGTATAAACGGAACCACATCTATGGCTCCCATCCTCGGATGCTGCCCTTCATGTTTCCTCATGTCAATTAGATCAACTGCAACGCCAATTGCTTCTATAACGGCCTGCTTCATGGCTACCGGCTCGCCTAATGCTGTTACGACCAGCCTGTTATGATCTTCATCTCTTTGATAATCTAAGAGTTTGACACCTTCTTTCCCTCTAAAAGGATTCACAATTTGCTCTATCTTATCCAAATCTCGACCTTCACTGAAATTGGGAACACATTCTACCATTTTTTTCATACTGGCCATTTCTGCCTCCAAATTTTTCGAACTGTGCGGTAAGTAACATCTCAAAAAGTTCGGGTTTGTTTTCTGTAGGGCGGGGTTTTATACCCCGCTAATAACGGTGGAATATAAAATGCCGCCCTACACCAGCGGATTTGTTCCAAATTTTTCGAACTGCGCCGTTAGTAAGTTCTCAATAACTCCGGGTTGTGTTAGAAAAATCCCCCTCAACCCCCCTTTGCAAAAGGGGGAAGGATTCGGTGTGTCCGGACTTATTGAGATGTTACCGCGGTTAGATGTAACTCATTGAATTTTCTACTCCATCTTCACAAATGCCTCTGCTACCAAATCCTTTATCAAGTTTTCATCCGGTATAAAGGGAATCGTAATGTGGTCTGCCCCCTGGCGCAATTCATTGTATTTTATGCTTGTCTCAATAGAATGCTCATTCCTTGCCCATGCCCGTCTTGCAACTCCTCCCATTACATCCCACGGTATTGCTCTCTTGATGATGCTGTCTACTCTTTCACTCCCATCGAGCACTAATCCGAAACCGCCATTTATTGCTTTTCCTATTCCTACTCCCCCACCGTTGTGTAAGGCGACCAGGCTCATACCCCTGGCGGCATTTCCGACGAAACATTGGATTGCCATATCAGCCATTATGTTACTGCCATCTTTTATATTGGCAGTCTCTCTAAATGGTGAGTCCGTACCGCCTGTATCATGATGATCTCTACCCATCATTACAGGGCCGACTTCGCCGTTTCTAACCATTTCGTTGAATCTAAGGGCTATTTTCGTTCTTCCCAGGGCATCCTGATACAATATCCTGGCCTGTGTTCCCACTACAAGTTCGTTTTTATCAGCATCCCTTATCCATAAATAATTGTCTCTATCCTGGAACCTTCTATCAGGATCTATGCATTCCATTGCAGCTTTATCGGTCTCTAAAAGATCTTCTTTTTTACCACTCAAGCAGACCCACCGAAAAGGGCCATAACCGTAATCAAAGAAGAGCGGTCCCATGAGATCTTCAACGTAGGATGGGAATATGAACCCGTCCATAGGATTTTCACCGTTTTTACAGATCTCTTTCACGCCCGCATCAAACACGGCTTTTAAAAAACTGTTTCCATAATCAAAAAAGTAGGTGCCCCGATCAACCAGGGCGCTGATCATTTGATAATGGTGTTTCAATGAACGATTGATGTGTGTTTTAAATCGTTCAATATCAGTCCTTAAAAGTTCAGTTCTTTCCTCAAAGGTCAACCCTTGGGGGCAATATCCACCGTCATAAGCAGCATGGCAGGAAGTCTGATCGGACAACAAATCGATTTTAATATTGTTATCCACTGCATATTCCAGCAGATCCACAATGTTTCCGTAAAATGCAATGGCGATACTTTCTTTCTTATCCTGACTTTCTTTTGCCGTTTTGAAAGCCAGGGCTGGGTTATCAAAGATCCTGCTTACCCAACCCTGTTCATGTCTTGTTTTAATTCTGGAATAATCAACCTCCGCAATGATCCCAACAGCGTTTGCAATCTCAGCGGCTTTTCCCTGTGCGCCGCTCATTCCACCAAGACCCGATGATACAAAAAGATATCCGCTCAAGTCCTCATCAGGGGCTATGCCCAGTTGTGACCTTCCGGCATTTAAAAGAGTGCTGTAGGTTCCGTGTACTATTCCCTGTGGCCCGATATACATCCATCCTCCGGCGGTCATCTGGCCGTAGTTCGCAACACCGAGCGACATGGCCCTGTTCCAGTTTTCCTGATCATCAAAAAGCCCGACCATCAACGCATTGGTGATGATAACACGTGGGGCTTCCAGCGTCGATGCGAACAGTCCCAGGGGATGACCGGATTCAACAACAAGAGTCTGTTCCCGTGTCATTACTTTTAGATATTGTTTTATCAGCCTGTACTGCATCCAGTTCTGACATACCTGGCCCGTCTCGCCATAGGTAACAAGCTCATACGGATAAAGCGCAATATCAAAATCCAGATTGTTTTCTATCATTACCTGAAAGGCTTTACCTTCAATACAGTGGCCCGTGTACTCATCGATGGGTTTCCCCTTTATCCCTCCTTCCGGCCGGAAGCGGTAACCGTAAATTCTACCCCTTGTCAAAAGCTCATCCAGAAATTCCGGCGCTAATATCGTATGCCATTTTTCAGGGATATATCGTAATGCATTTTTCAGAGCGAGCTCAGTTTCTTTCTGTGATAAGGCAAAAT
>JAUWMY010000312.1 GCA_030612945.1 Desulfobacteraceae bacterium | reverse complement strand
AGGTCTTCCGGAGTAAGGGTTTTTATAATTCTCGCCGGATAGCCGCTATCAGTAATGGCCTTTTCAATCTCACTCACATCTTTGAGCTCTTTCTGGTTAAAGTAGACTTCGGCTTTTCCACCGCTTATATCCACGAGAATATCCTTTATTCCTGTATAACCGGCAAGGGCGCCCTTGATAGTTGAAATGCATCCGGAACAGGACATATTACTCACATTGAGAACAACTTTGGACAGGTTTGCATCACTATTGGTAAACTTTGTAGCCAGGGCTGCTCCTGCAACTAAAATCAGTGAGGCTGCTATTAATAAGGCCGCCATTCTATTAGTAAAAAATGCTCTTTTATCCATATTTAACTCCTTTGATTTGCCGTAAAGGCAACAAGTCGCTCATTATGGCTCTACACCTTCGCAGCTAAAAATTGTTGTTTAGCAGTCCCCCCCCCGCAAGGTCATCATCGAGGCCTGTCGATCGTAAAAAAAAGTGGTTGACGCTTCCTTGAACAGGTTCGCTTTTTCTGTGATCGATCCATCAACAGCATACAGAGTTATTTGTGTGTCCCCAGTGCTATCATGGTTGCTGGGATGCACTGTGTACGCCGTGTCTGCGGAAGTGAATGGTGAAAAATAGGTAGATGTTCGCCGGGTTGTCGGTAAGTAGTTCGAGCCGAAACCAGGCAGATGTGTTTAACAGAGGAAGGCAGAGTTCTTGAGATATAATGGGACAGGTGCTGCCCTTGCAGGTATCGAATACCTTGCAGAAGCTGTATTTAGTGTATTGTCTGTCCCGTGTATTTCGGACAAAATGCACACAGAGCCAATCTCCAAAGGCCGATCATCCTTAGACAGCGCTGTTGAAATCAAACCCTCGGCTTTGTCGTTGGCTTGCGCCATCTCGCAACATGGGGGAACAGTCCCATTATGGCAGTCTCCTTGATCTGGTGTTTTTGATGCAAGTGTCCTGAATTGATGGATCGGGTCGCATAAAAGGATGAGTGGTTTAAATTCAATGGAAGGATGCGCAGATAGTCTATGGGCTGAACACTTATGCTGAGATTTGTCCTGTATGTTCTGACAGCATTCTCCCTTACATTTAGAAATGTTCAGCGCCTGGGCAGCACCGGCAGTTGTAAGAAAAAATACGAGAAGCAATGCTATTATTCTTGATACGAATTTCCCAGTCTTCATGGATGCTCTCTTTTAAAACCCTTTCAGGCCTTTATCTCCGTTCAAAGGCCATTGGATTTATCCCCTCAAGACTTACGCAAGATACGAACCGGCGCTCCACAACGAACTTCCCCGCCCTTGAGCACTCTGCCGAAGATCCCTTCACGGGGCATGATACAGTCCCCGGCCAGATAATAGATAGCGCATTTGTTGTGGCATTCCTTCCCCTTCTGGGTAATCTCCACAAGCGCCGAGTCTCCAAGGTTAACACGGGTGCCTACCGGGATATCCTGCCAGTCAATGCCCGATGTGGCAATATTCTCTGCAAAAGCTCCAAAACCAACATCAAGTCCCTTTTTTCGGGCCTCTTCTATGCTTTCAGCCGCAAGAAAACTCACCTGACGATGCCATGGTCCTGCGTGGGCATCGCCCTCAAGCCCATGATCTTCAAGGAGAGAAGCTTTCATTACCTGCACTTTGGGTGTCCCCTTTTTCTTGCTTATGGCAATGGAGACTATTTTCATCTCCAAATTGGAATCATCCATCTTTCTCCTCACCCAGGCCCTCGCCGAAATTCATAGAATATTTATCTACATTGCTCAACTGTTGCTGCCTTCATTGATCATCTTGGACAAAGTTGCAGAATTGAGTTTTTTATACATCGCCTTCGTGGCCTCTTCCCAGAGGCCACGAGTCAAACAATCGCTGGTCCTGTCGCACACCTCAGGATTTTCAATACAACTGCTCAGATTGATTCCACCCTCGAGTACTCTGACGATCTCCCCAACGGTAATTGCTTCGGGGGGCTTTGCCAACATATGTCCTCCTTTAGGACCACGTACGCTTTTGATGAAGTTGGCCTTTTTAAGCGGGATAATGAGCTGTTCAAGATATTTGACAGAGATATTCTCACGTTTTGAAACATTCCTGATTTGCACGGGGCCTTCATCATAGTGCTGTGCAAGGTCGAGCATCATTCTGGTTCCGTATCGGCTCCTCGTCGACAATTTCATGCCAAACGCTCCTCCTTAAGCGGGTTTTTGTACCCCTCTTATGTCGGCGGTTTAATATTTCATAGCTTTCTAATCTATAGCGTTTGACTATAGTATAAATTCATCCCATACCCTTGTCAAGGGAAAATGAAAGGTTTTCCCTCTCGTGGGCTATTTTTCAAAGGTAAGATATAGTCATCTATCAGTTGGTTCTTTTCAGCATTATTTTCCTGGTACCTTTTCTTTTCTCCACCTTTTCTTCACCTTCTCGCAGGCGGATGCCGTCTTTTTCAAGGGTAATCAGCCTTTTTTTGTACAGGCTGCCGATTGTCTTCTTGAATGTTTTTTTGCTGACGCCGAAAAGGTCGGCGATTACTTTCGGCCGGCTTTTATCGTTGACCGCGATAAACCCACCCTGTTGCCGTAATTCGTCCATAATTTTTCGGGACAGGGCATTGATGGCTTTGTAGCCGGGCTTTTGCAGGCAAAGGTCTATTTTTTTATCGTCACGCACTTTTTTGATAAACCCGTCAATTTCCTGGCCGATTTTCAGCGGCTGAAACACTTCGTTTTTATACAGGATGCCCTTGTGGGTGCCATCGATGACGGCGATAAATCCCATCTGGGTTTGATCGGAGATGAGCAGTGCTACTTTTTGACCTTCATGAAAACCGGTCTGTTCTTTTTTAGCCCTGCCTTTGTTATGTTCAGTTATTACCATTGTATATCTCTGGCAATTGGTGCTGGCCGGTCCCTATGGTTGCTGCTCCTCTGTTGAAGGGGTCGGGTCTTTTTCAGCTTCATCGGTTTCAACCATCTTGTTTTGCAGCTTGCGTTGCCTTTTCTCCTCTTTCTTTTTTTTCTTGGCCAATTCCTTCTGACGTTTCTTGAACTGGTACTGAGATTTTGCCATGGCGTTTCCTTCCTGATCGGTTGCCGGATCGATAAGATCGCTGATAACAAGGAAAAGAATCTCAACCGGCATAATTGTGGTTGATGTTGCGATCATGAAAAAAAGGCATCCCCCGTTTCACAGGTGATGCCTTTAATTGTCTTGAAAAGCAGGTTAGACAACGGTTACATTGGCAGCAGCCGGACCTTTTTGTCCTTGCTCGATGTCAAAGGTCACGCGGTCACCTTCACTGAGAGATTTAAAACCGTTCGCATTGATTGCGCTATGATGCACAAATACATCCGGTCCGTCTTCCTGTTCGATGAATCCAAAACCTTTATGGTCATTAAACCACTTAACAGTTCCATTTGTCATAATATCATCCTCCTTTCGAAAAATTTCAACGTTACAAACTGAAGGATGATAGCGTTTAACAAACGGATAATCCCCACAGAAAGAAACCCTCCCGCCAATTTACGGCAGGACTTAATTGATGCCATACATTAAGCACCTTTATACGTAATAGCAAGCTAAATATTTATTTTTTTTAAAAAATTTCAACACATCATGGATTGAAAAAAGTGATTGGATCATACTTTTGCTTTATCCTCGTTTTTTACCTCGTCTCATTTTTCTGGCCTCTTCCTTCCAACTTTTGCGTTTTTTCCCCTTGGACCTTCGATAAGGATCAGGGTCCCTGGAGGGATCCAAAGGAAAGGTGCCAGGAGTTAACACCGCTTGTCTCGGCATGATCTTTTCTTTTTTAGGTTCCGCGTCCCTGCGGATGTCCAGGATCTCCTTAGGAACCGGCGGGCCTGCGATAAATCTGGGAGGAATCTCAGGGCTCAAGAAAAGATTGCCAAAAAGATAGAACAAAACCCCCTCGCTTTGGGCTGCATCGGCCATAACCTCAAGCAATACCGGCTTTTGGTCGCGACGGCTTCCAATTCGTCCGGCCATTTCTTGATCGGGTGACAGGACCAGGTATCTGCCCTTGCCAGACCTGAGACCTTTTTCCATCACAACAGGATGGGCCTTTCTCCTTACCGGTGTAAAGAGCAGTTTTGGGAGGGGTTGTGAGGATTTCTCCATATCAAATTGCCAGCGTCTCTCTGCCGTTCTGATCCGATTATCACCTGGCTGAAACAGATGCCTATCTTTCCCTAAAAGTACTTCATTTATGTGAGATCGCCTTACGTAATGCCAGTCCGGTTCTTCATGGATGGCCTGAAGCAGTTCTTTGTAAGTCACAAAACCGTCGTTGT
>JAUWMY010000178.1 GCA_030612945.1 Desulfobacteraceae bacterium | reverse complement strand
TGCGCAAGCCCTAACTTGGATAGGCGGGAACAAACTGACTCGGATTTTCCTGGGAGAAAAAACATGGGTTTCAAACTTAGGAATGATGGAATATTGAGTTTCTTATCTATGAAATTCTGTCTACTGTATCTAAATAGACAGCGCGAAGCGATACCACAAATCGTCAATATTCAATCGTCAATATTGATGCCCATGTAAAAAGTCCTTTTTACATGGATTTAGTCCCGCGCAACGCGGGATAGGGATTCAGGAATTACGAATTATTTAAGCTTGTTATGAGAATATCGAATTGGACAATCCTATAGATTTTGACTTTTTACGGATCCATCAATATTGATGGTTTCGCAAAAAGTCGTCACTCCGGTGAAAACCGGAGTCCAGAAACTCTGCAACTAATTGAAAAAACTGGATTCCGGCTTTCGCCGGTATGACAAAAAATGGTGTTTTTCGACTTTTTACGAGTTCATCAATATTCAATTTGGTTCCGGTGTTTCCGGGTCAGTTTTTGCTGCCAAGCTGTTTGCGCCTCTTTTTTCCATCCTGTGCATAATCGTAATTATAATAACTATAGTACGAGTGGTAACCGTATCTTCTGGAGAAATTTACCTTGTTGATGATGCACCCGAGAATAGTGCCGCGCACGTTGAGTATGCTCTTTTTGAAATGGCGCAGGGCATCACGGGTGGTCTCCCCCATGCTACATACCAGCACGACTCCGCCTACGTTCTGCGATAACACAAGGGTATCGGCGAAGCCTTGATACGGGGGCCCGTCTACAATGATACGGTCGTAATGCTGCCCTACCTGCACCATCAGCTTTGCGAAGCGATTGGACGCCAGCAACTCGACGGGATTGGGAGGAACTGGCCCGGCTGGTATAAAAAAAAGGTTGGCAATGTCGGTTTTGCAAATAGCGTTTTTATCGGCAACCCCGGCCAGGAGGCTGGAAAGCCCGCGATCTCTGACAGTGTCCTCTAAACCCAGAAATTTATGGGCGGAAGGCATGCGCATATCGGCGTCGATTAATACAACCTTTTCACCGGCTCCGGCAAAGGCCTGGGCCAGATTTATCGCCAGGGTGGTCTTCCCCTCACCTTTTATCGTGCTGGTTAAAAGGAAGCTTTTTGCGTTGCTACCGACACCCGAAAGCTGAATGGATGTCTTAGTGGTTCGCAGCGCCTCGGACAAGCAAGCACGAGGATCGGAGGTGAAAGTCCTTGCAGCGGGATAGCAGTTTTCTTTAACAAGAGGAGCCACACCGAGAATGGGAATCTGAAAGCGATCGGGGATCTCGTCCGGATCCGTTATTGTATCGGCAAAGTATTCCAACAGAAAAGCGCAACCAATACCGCCTATCAAACCGGTAATCATGGCGAGTAACAGATTCATTTTAACATTAGGCTTAAAAGGGAAAACCGGCAGCAAGGCATGGTCGAGGATGTTGATATTACTGGACGATACCCCCGCCATGGACTCGATCTCTTTGGTACGCTCCAGCAGGCTCTGGTAGATGCCCTTGTTGGTCTCCACCTCCCGGTCCATTATCTTGTATTGGGTAGCCCGTTCGTTAAGATCCATGGCCAATTTTTTTTGTTCATAGACACGGGCTTTCATTGCCTGTGACTTCTTCAGGGCAGTCATATATTCATTTTCCATGGCCAGAAATACCTTTTGTTCCTCGCTGCTAATGCGGTTGGCGATGCTTTTCATCCGGACTTTTAAAGCCTTGACAGCAGGATACTCGTCGTGGAAAGTAACATTCAGCTCATCGCACTCGGAACACAGGGTGGCGTATTGGTTCTTTAACTCGGCAACCAGCTCACTCTCCAAAACCTGCGGCAAATGGGAAGGGCCGTCCTTGACGGCCTGCCTGTACACGGCTTTTTTCCCGATCAGATCAGTTTCGGCTACTGCCAGGGCCGAATTCAGTTCCTCAAGCTGACGATAGATGCTGTTCAACTTGGAATCCAGGGACACGATACCAGCCTGCTTGGCAAACCGGTTCAACTCCTCTTCGGCATTTTCCAGGTTGATCTTCGCTCGATCGATTTGTTTCATAAGAAAATCTCGAGCCAGTTGAGAAGCCTCCAGTTTTTTCTCCATTCTCCAGTGAATGAATTCTTGCGCAAATGTATTCACAATGTTCTGGGACAATTGTCGGTCCGGCGAGGTAAAAGAAATATTGATAATCGTAGAGTTCCTGCTCGGTGAGGCTACCAGATTGTCGCCGATAAATTCGAGCAGTGCCTCCTGTTTAAGGGCTTCTTCCGCGACTAAGGGAATCTTATACCTCTCTTCCTTTCCTTTTGTGACCAATGAGACAAGAAAACCTTTAATCCTCGAGACCACACCCGGTTCACCGCTGCCATAAAGTGTTTCCATCACAACCGGATCCTCCCCCAACCGCAGTTTCTCAATGACCCGAAGGGCGAGGGCGTTGTTGCTCAACATTTCGACCTGGGTCTCGTAAAACTCCCGGGCTCGGAACTCTGTGCTGACCACCTCCTCAAATTTGGTCACCTTCTGGTCCCCGGATGTCACTTCAATGCAGGTGGACGCCTTGTAAATTTTTTGGGATGCAAGAGTAAAAATCAGAGTGGAAATAAACGTGAGGCCAAGGAACCCTATTATCAACCACTTGCGGCGGATAATCACATTCAGGTAGTCCCGAAGATGAACTTCCTCTTGATCCCACTCGGGTATGGGTTCCCGCAACTCAGTGGAGGGAAGATTTTCACTGCCATTCCCGCCGGCATTCTCCTCTGTTAGCTTTACCAACTCCTTCATCTCGTCAGACATGGCATTTCTCCATCATTTTGATAATGTTAAATATTATATAACCGTTCACGGGTTCAGAGTTCATCGTTCAGGGTTGTTTTTAAAGATGAACATCGAACGTCCAACATCGAATGAAAAACATTTTGACATTGGGGTTTTGGATTTGATTTGACATTTGGATTTTGTCATTTGAACTTTGATGAACTCGTAAAAAGTCGAAAAACAACATTTTTTGTCATTCCGGCGAAAGCCGGAATCCAGTTTTTTCAATTGGTTACAGAGTTTCTGGACTCCGATTTTCATCGGAGTGACGACTTTTTACGAGACCGTCAACTTTAGTTCACTTTAGGCACTTTAGTTCACTTTAGTCACTTCTTTCCACCTGTTTCTCCACAAGTCGGAAATTATCCAGCCACAATGTGCCGGCAATGTTACTATCAAAGCGACCACTTGGCAGCCGGCAAAGACGAACGACCACTGCCTGGCAATTCTCAGGAGGAGTAAATTCCACGGCCTCGGCACACCAATCATTGGTTCCGGTGATCATGGGACCTTTTTTGTACAACCCCCTGCTATCGTAGCCGTAAATATCCACAAACAGGCCCTGATCCGTGGTTACCTTTTCGCTGCGCCACCAGTAGGTAAGTCTATAGGGCTTTAACGGTTCCACCGGTACAATCTGATACAAATTATGGAATGAAAGGTTTTCCCGACCGGCAAAGAAAACCTGTAAGGCATATGACCCCTCCCAGGCCGGGGATCCTACCCGTTTGATCTCCCAGCGGCCATTGCTGTCACTTCCGTACCGCCAGTCAAAGCCACGCCGGGTGATTCCATTCTCAAAACCGGCGTTGGTCATGCCGCCCTTGTCAGCATAAGGAAGCCAAATTGCCCGGGCTTCCTTGACACGCTTTTTACTAACCTGGAAATGCACATATTGCAAGGTAATTTGAGGATTAGGGTTACCGGTTTCAGCTATTCTTTGCCAGACTGTATGTGCATTATCGGTCCGGCCCCAGCGCATCAGCCATTTCAAGTAAGGCGCCAGGTTATCGTGGACAAGGGCCTGTAACGCGGCAGTTATTTTGCCCCGGAAATGGGTATCCAATATCTGGAAGGCGTCCTGGAGCATTTTACCATGTGCTATAAAGTAGTTAATGTTCCCTGAAAAAATATCATCCATCCCCAGCTCGTGGGCGAGCAGGGTCTGGGGCCATTTCCAGCGCAAAACCCGGGCCGTCCGGCTGTCGGTGAAGGTCAATATTGCCTGGGCCTTTTCCGGATTACCCATCAACGCTTCTGCCTGGGCCAGCTTAAGCCAGGCGTCCACGAAGAAAACATCCTGAGAAACCGCTTGCCGGAAAAAACCGGCCGCCCCATCCGCATCGTTCCTGAACCATGCCCGCAGACCGTGTGCGTACTGGGCTTGTGGAAAGTATTGCAGCCGTTTGGCTTCATCCACAGTATAGGTGTAGTCTTCATAAGAGATATGCCGTTGCAGCCAGGAATAGCGCAGCAACCATCCGGCCAGGATGATCAGGGCCACGGTAATCAAGGATTTTGCTATCTTACTTTTCATTTATTAGAATGGGACACAGATTTTCACAGATTTTCACAGATATTATTTTCTCACTTTATATGAGATTTCCTGTAAGGGTTCAAAGGTTACATTTTCATCGCCATACGTCATTTTGTAAGCGTTTTGTCCGGGCACTCCGACTGCTTCCCCCTTTCGCAAAGGGGGATTGAGGCCTGCCCTCCCCGTCCCGAGACCGAGACGGGATCGGGAGGCGCGACTCGTGGCATATGTCATAACCTGACGAAGCAGCTATGTTTGATCAGCCACTCTCTCAATGTATCAAGGCCAGGTCTGGGCCAGGGGGGTTTTTTTTCGGCTCTTCAACTTTGTCCATGCCCCTAACCTTGAACCCTGTCGAAGATCCCGTCTGAAGCGAAGCGGAAGCGGGGAACCTATGAACGTTGAACCCTAAACCTATGAACCCTTGAACCTTTGAACCTGTTTTCACCTGTGTCCAAAGAACCATCGTTGCTTACTTTTTGGTGTGTCCTGTAGATTTTGTCGGGACATTGGGGCCAGGGGCTCGCCGCCCAGGACCCTTGTCGGGTTTTCCCTGGCCAGGAGCTGCAAGTTCTTAGGGCCCACCAAATTTTCCACCTCACGGGCAGCACGCTGTACATGGCCGGCATGCCGGTTATCCGCATCGTGGCTGTCGGTTGCCAGGCAGTGAATGTATCCTTTGGCCGCCAAATAACGGGCCAGCCTGGCGGCCTCCCGGCCATGATATCCAAGAAAACTAGCCCAGTTGATCTGGAGGTATATTCCCTTCTCAATAAAACCATCGAAAAGCATGGGTTTGTCTGCAAGCTGGGCGCATCGCTCGGGATGAGCCAAAAGAACGGTATATCCTCTTGATTCAATTGCGAAAAAAATCTGTTCCCAGCCCAGGGGAAGTATTTGAAAAGGGGTTTCGATCAGCACATAAGATGTTTGGCCCAGCGGTTGAAGTTTCTCTTCATCAAGGAGTGGCGGAATTTTCGGGTCCAGGGCGATTTCCATGCCTGGCAGTACACTCAGATTAATTCCTTCATCTTTTATACGCTGATTCAATGAGGCTACTTGAACCCTGACTTCTCCGGGCGTGGGCATCCAGGATGTTCCCGCGATCCAGTGGGGCGTGGCCACCACCTGGCCATACCCGGCCTCTTCGTATATTCGGGCCATTTTCAGGCTTTCCTGTAAGCTTGTGGACCCGTCGTCAATCCCGGGCAACAGGTGGCTGTGCAGATCAATCATCTACCTTGGACCTCTGAACCTGTGAACGCCTGGGAAAGCTCCTTGCCGGGGGATCTTTGCCAGTAACCGTTCACAGGTTCTGGGTTCAACGTTCTAGGTTTCCCGCTGAAAGCGGGATTCAGGGTTAAGGACAAAGAAGGCATTGAAGACCCGAAATCGTCGTTAAAAATGCTCATTTTCCCAAGTAATTGCCAATTTAACTCCAAATTTTGGATTAGGCCTGCCGAAGCGAAAGCGGGGAACCTTTTACGAAACCGTCTAAATCCAGACCTCGTTAAGTGGTTGAATGGTTGAGTAGTTAAGTAGTTGTTATTATTAGAATCCATATCGTTTGCATGAAAATTGGACACTCGTAGAATTTAGTACCTATTTATTGAAATCACATCATGTTTGCACATGATTTATGCCATAGCCAGATTG
>JAUWMY010000005.1 GCA_030612945.1 Desulfobacteraceae bacterium | reverse complement strand
ATTTTGAGATTCTTTCACTTCAATCAAGCCACTTTGGATCGAATCGTCCAAATCCACCTAGAGCCTGGAGGTGCCTGATGCAGAAACGGCATGTCACATAGTTGCTTTTAATATTTACTATAATTGCTCATATAACCAACGGATAAACCAGACGGGAATTACTCGCGGATCTTACCGTTAAGGGCTGTGCTGGCTTGAAAGGTATCAGGCCCGCTGGTTATCCGTAAAGTTATCCAGACCTTTGCTTTCTGTATGACAGGAATTTCAAACCTAACTTTTTTGCAGATATCACAAAGCTTGCCAGGATTTTGATATTGGTATCTCGATTTTGGAGTTGATCTTATTGAGATCAAGAGGTAATGTTAAATAGTAAAAATTTTTCAACGAATTTTTCATCCGGCAGTGGATTATGTATTTTGATTTGTGAGTAAAACAAGTTTTACTTAAAAGGAGGAAGTCATGACCTTAAAACGAGTTTCTGTTAAGATTCAACCGAAAAAAGGATCTGAAAAAGCATTTTTTGCAGCACGAGATCAACATAAACTCAGGGAGCTCAGGGAAAAGGCAGCTGAAGAAGCAACCAAAAAATATTGCGAAGAACATAAGTATCATTGTTTTCGGTGTGGCACACAGAGCTTAGCTGAAATCGACGAGGGCGATGTAAAAATTGAAATATGTGTAAATGAAAACTGCGGTGCGATTCATTTGGATCCAGGGGAGCTAAAAGAAATTATTAAAGATCAACGTGTTCTTTCAGCAGCAAGAAATGCTTTCTTATCTGTATTTAAGAAATAGTAATTTGTAAACAACTTGTGATCTACAACGTATACAACATCTGGGGGAACCTGTGGTTACTGCTATGAAACGATCAATTATAAAGAGTACCGGCAGGTATGTACCCGGTAGACATGTGGCAAACGAAGAGTTAACCGGATTGATAGACACATCAAATGAATGGATTGTGCAACGTACAGGTATCGAAGCCAGGTACTGGGTCAGTGACGGTGAGGATGTCGGGACATCGGATCTTGCGTATGAGGCTTCAATTATAGCATTGGAAAGAGCGGGCTGGAATCCGGAGGACCTGGATTTAATTGTATTTGCAACCATGACACCCGACGTGAACGTGCCGGGTTCGGGGGTATTTCTGCAAAACCGACTGGGTGCGAAAAAGGTACCTGCTCTCGATATCCGTCAGCAATGCACCGGGTTTCTGCATGGACTGGAAATCTGCGATGCCTATATCAGGAGCGAAAAAGCACAGAAGATCCTTTTGGTAGGTGCTGAATTCCAAAGCCGGTACTTGGAGTTGACAACCGAAAACCGCGATACAGCGGTGATTTTTGCAGATGGTGCCGGTGCTGTTTGCATTGAAGCTGTTGAAACCAGTGAGGAAGTTGGAATCATAACATCGATTCTTTATGCTGACGGAAAATATTCAGGGTCATTGCGTGTTGGATTACCTGCTCGAAAATCCGGACAGGCAATTAGTCAAACCGTAATAAAAAACAAGGAGCATTTTCCTTATATGGATGGAAAGACAGTATTCAAATTGGCTGTTTCCCGCCTGCCAAAGGTAACAAAGGAGCTGTTGGCAAAAGCAAATATGAAAATTGAAGACCTGAGTATGGTTATTCCCCATCAGGCAAATCTGAGAATAAACGAAGCTTTCAGGGAACGGATTAATATCCCGGAAGAAAAAATGTATAACAATATTCAACGATATGGAAATACAACTGCGGCAACCATTCCTATTGCACTTGACGAACTCATGGAAAAAAACATGCTGAAACCAAAGGACACCATCATGCTCATTGGTTTAGGAGCGGGATTGACATGGGGTGGTGTGATCTATACGTTGATATAGCCTCTCTTCCTGACTTTCAGAATCGATCCAGCATGGTTCAACAGGTTTTGATCGTTGGGGTGGACTCTCCTTTCTTTTCTGAAAAAAAAGAATCTCAGAAGGATTCAAAAAAGCCATCCCCAGGTAACACCCAATCCTTCAGCTACTTTATCGACACCGAAGGTCATTGCTTCAGCACCACAAACGGTCTTTCCAAACGCGAAGCATCAACAATTGTATCCATATTTTTCGAGCAAATGGCCATTGCACTCGACAAGGGTGATCGTTTAGAGATCCGGGGACTGTGCTCTTTTTATGTCAAGGAGTATAAGGGGTACAACGGGAGGAATCCGAAAACCGGGGAAACGATCAGGGTTGAATCTAATTATAGGATATTCTCAGTAAATCTGGAATCGACTGAAATTTGGTTTTAAGGAGGAACTATGAAATTACTTCGAAATAAGAAGTACATTGCTCTTTACATCCTTGGCATTTCTATAATTTTAGTATTTTTCTATTCATACTCTGCAGCATCGGCTAACACCTACCCAAGAGAAGGATGGCAAATCTCTACTCCTGAAGAGCAAGGCATGCGATCTCAAATGCTTGCTGAGATGATGGAGCACATAAAGAAAAACAGTTTCAACATACATAGCATATTAATTATCCGCAACGGCCACATGGTTTTAGATGCGTACTTTTGGCCACATTCAAATGGATTAAAGCACATTATTCATTCGTGTACAAAAAGTATTATGTCGGCATTAATAGGAATCGCTATAGATAAAGGTTACATTCAAAATGTAAACCAACCCATCATGGAATTTTTCCCGGATAAAGCATTTGCTAATATGGATGACCTTAAAAAATCTATTACGCTTGAAAACTTGTTGATGATGGCATCAGGCTTGAAATGCAGGGATTCTTATCTTTATCGCTGGGCGGGATTGTATGAAATGCGATATAGCACTGATTGGGCTCAATATGTTCTTGACCTTCCAATGGCTGAGCCTCCAGGAGAAAAGTTTGAATACTGCAACGGGGTCTCATATCTCCTATCTGTTATTATCCAGAATATGACAAAAATGAAAACTTTAGACTTTGCCAGAAAGCATTTATTTGAACCCCTTGGCATTATTGACATTGGTTGGGCAACAAGTCCCCAAGGTGTTGATATCGGGTATGGTGGAATGTGGCTGAAACCCCATGACATGGCCAAGTTTGGATGGCTATACCTAAATAAGGGACGATGGGGCAACAAGCAGATATTACCTTCGGCATGGGTGGAGGTTTCTACACGTGGACATATCGATGCCACGCTTTTTGATCACTATGGGTATCAGTGGTGGGTCGATTCTGCTGGATATTATATGGCTGTTGGATATAAAGGTCAGCGTATTTTCGTCGTACCGGAAAAGAATATAGTGGCGGTTTTTACAGGTGATCTGACAGGCAGAGAAAGTTTAATTTCTAAAAACCTGCTCGACTTTTATATAATTCCAGCAGCATCGTCACCTAACTCATTGCCTTCAAACACGGACGAACAAGCCCGGCTTGATGCATTAGTAACTAGTGTTGCCAAGGTGCCACCGACTGGAGTTACATGGACTTCAGAAAATGAGGGAATGGCGAAAGAAGGTGTGTTTAAGCGAACAGCATCACCCGCCTTTAAGTTTGAGTACCCAAGTGGCAGCAAAAAAGCCGCAATAGACGCTCCGGACCAGATAATGAGAATGAAAATCCCTGGAGATGTCGATTTTTCTGCTTCTATTGGTGATATCCCTACGGGCATGAAATTAGAAGACTTCGGGCCAAAGCTTTATATTCAGAAGCTTGAGAATGTTGGTTCAAAGATCAAAGTCATTTCAAATAAAGAAATCATACTTAAGTGTGGCACAAAAGCATATCGAACAGATATTACATGGTTGTGGAACACCTTACCGATAACGACTTTTCTCGTATCCGCATACAAGGACGGTAAGCTTATATTTGTATGCGCGCACTCATGGAAAAATCATGATAAATTTGAACCAATTATTCAGAGTTTAACCTTTAAATAAATGGAAAATACAAAGCTTTATATTAATAATAGTTCACAAAGATTGGAGCCAAAAAGGCAAATCCGTTTATAATAATTTTTGATTTTCGTTAAAATTAGCAGAACACTGGTATTTGAAGTGTTTACGTTTTTACTGTAGTGATCAGTAGTGATGGTGCGCTTTCAATAATACAGATTACTCCAACTGAGTTGTAAAATGAACCCTTCATCAAAACCTGTGATTTCAACATCTGAGCTTAACGTGGGTAATTTGCAGATTTCAATCAAGAGAGAGATTTAACAGCCCTAAATAGTTAAGTATTCCATTTGTAAGCTGGATCGGTTTTTGTGGGCATGCTTGAGCATCTTATGGCACGTACCTGTAAGAATTTTCTAAATACCCAAGCTCTGAATAATGATCTACGAGGCCCTCTAAAACAGAAGGAGTGAGGGGAAATGGGGCGATTAAAATCGATGATCCTTCCAGACAACAAACACAGGGTATTGTTTAGGAAACAAAGACAGTCGATCACCCGGATGGATCGTGGAATTTCTAGGAACAAATCTGTTGTTCAACATTGTCAGTTGCACAATATCAGGAAGAATCTTAAGGATTATTAAAATGTCGACTAACGAAATAGGAGACTTGAGGTCCAACTGGATTGGGAAATCATAAATATTTCCCATAAAGCTTTTTTGAACATTCTGGACAGATGCTGTGAGTGAAATCTGCTTCAGAATGGTCACGAATATACGATTCGATTTGATTCCAATAGCCTTTGTCATCACGTATCTTTTTGCACGCAGCACAAATGGGAAGTAGTCCACTCAATGTTTTGACCTTCGCGAGTGCGTCTTGAAGATCAAGTAATATTTTCTCCCGTTCCTCCTCGACTCTCTTACGTTCGGAGATGTCGCGGATGATTCCGGTGTAAAATACATCTCCGCCCACGTTCCAAGTGGCAAGGGAAAGCTCCATGTGAAATTCGCTGAGATCTTTCCTCAGCCCAAACAACTCCAGTGTTTTCCCGATCACCTTCGATTCCCCTGATGAACTATGCCGCTCCATGCTCCTTTTATGCACTTTTCTGTATCGTTCAGGCATTAAGATAGTCAGCGGCTGACCGATTATTTCTTCCTCTAAATAACCAAACATTTTTTGCGCGGCTATGTTCCAGAAAACGATATTCCCAGTGCTATTGGATGAAATTATTGCGTCATTTGCAGATTGTGCCACGGAGCGAAATTTCCTTTCTGATTCTCTCAGTGCCCGCTCCATTCGCTTACGCTCGGTGACGTCAACGGAAGATTCAATTACTTGGGTGACATTTCCCTCTTTGTCAAAAATGGGATAAGCATTGATTTCGACACTCCTGGGGTTTCCCTCTTTGTCATAATGGAGATGTTCTACCGTTACAGGTTGTTTCGTTCTTTTTATTGTTTCAACCGGACACGGATGTCCTTCCGATTCACATGGCCTGTCCCGCTTATGTGTGAGGGCATAACAGGTTGACTGTTTCGATAAACGGCCCAATCGAGCGGCAGAATTTGCTAACCTGATCGTGTAATCAAAGGTGTCAATAACATAAAAAGGGTGCGGTAAAGATTCTAAAACTAAATTCAGGAATTTGGTTTGCTGCGTAATTCGCGCCTCCGTCCGTTTTAACTCGGTAACGTCCCTTGCAATACCCTGGGTCCCCATAAAACCTTTTGTTCCAGGCGCCTCAGAGTCATAAAGTCCTTTTGCGCTTACCAGAAAAATCGTTTCATTTTCAACATTTCTTGACATAGTCTTAGACGGATCGATGGCATGTTTGTTTCTGAATAGTCGAATCTCTAAAGATTTTGTACTTCTGTCGCCAGTCCTCCTTTCGTTTATTCTATTTACCGCTCTTTTCTTGTCTTCGGGATGAACCAATTCTAAAATACTAGTCCCGACCAGTTGTTTAATAGAATGACCATATTTTTTAACGGCGTCGTTTACAAAAGTTATCTTTCCTCGGGTGTCGAGTCTATAAATTATGTCGGGAACGGTCTCCAATATTGAACTAAGTCTCTGTTCATTTGCTCCCCGTTCTCTTCCCATAATTAAACCTCCAACTGAATCTAAACACAAAAAAATCGAATATATAAACGAACAACAATCGTATATGAGATTTTATCAATTCAATAGCCCAATGAGCGAGCCAACTCTAAAAAGCAAAGATAGCTACTGATCATGCCTGCGCTTATCTACTAAAATGTGGAAGGACTATTACGTTATCCTGTGCACCTGTAGTTCCTATAGCTCCATCTAAGATTGGCACCTTTTCGCCATCATCTTCATGGTTCATGGATGACCTGGCGTTGCAGGCTGCTCAACTCCACCATATCTAAATCTACAAACCCCAAGGTACCTATTGCTGCAGCCAGGTAGAGGGAATTGATTGATAAGAACTTCCTTTTTGTGTGCGGAGTATAGGGAAATTGGCCTTGTGTGTAAAGAGCAAATGCGCCGTAACATATAGCGTATAGGGGTTGTGGTATGGCAGGTGCGGTTTTGATTGTTTAGCAAAATTGATAATTGGGGTGTTCCAATCTGATATGGGTGAGGGAATTGCCTTTAAGAATCTTTTGATGATCTTGCCGTTTTCTATGGAAGAAACGTGAATCTCCAGGTTATCAAATCAGGAGACTCGATTGCCCAAAATGTTGTCGTATCTGCCAGTGCCTTCGGGTCGATACTGTCAGAAATCAGTAATCTAGCGATTGCATGTATCTGCTATGATACTGGAATTTTAAGGTTTTTAAACATTCTGGTTGTAATTATAATAAAAGCCGTTGCCCACAAATGTTACATTACGCTACAATCCCTTAAAATAGAACATAAGGAGCAATGAATACAGATGTTGTCTTTATTTTCTCCCTCAACAGCCCCTTTTTCTTTTCCTGTATTTGGCAGCGGGCTCTGGTTAGATATGTGATCTTTGTGGGGGGCTCGCTTATCTTACTTATTATATTTTTTTAACGCCGTTTTTTTCGCTTTCTCGTACTCCTTTTCAGTAATCAAGCCCTTTTTATATGCGGCATCAAGATCCATTAGTTCCTGTCCCAGAGTTATGCTGACTGTTTCAGATTGAACTTTGGCTCCTCCGCCACTGCAACCGGTGAAGGTTGTCGCCAGCCCTATCAATCCGGTTAAAATGATCACTTTCAAAGTTCTCATGTTTTCATCCTCCTTTGTTTTTAGGGATTCCTTTTGTAGTGATGAAGTATAGGCAGGATTGGCCTTATGGGTCAAGACAAAAAAAGTGTGTGACGTCAGAGTCCTTTTAGCCTTTCGGAGAGATAGGTATATCTTTTCATTATCCTGTCGTTTTTTACCCCCATGGCCAGGGCCTTTTTACTTCCTGTCATGATCACAAGACGTTTTCCCCGTGTGACCGCCGTATAAATGAGGTTCCTCTGGAGAAGCAGATAGTGCTGCGGAAAAACAGGAAGGACCACGGCCGGGTACTCACTCCCCTGTGACTTGTGGACAGAGATGGCATAGGCCAGGACAATCTCATCAAGCTCAAGATAATCGTAAGGCACCGCTTTCCCGTCATAGGTCACAATCACTTCTTGCTTTTCCGCGTCTATGGATTTGATCAGACCGATGTCACCGTTAAAAACCTCCTTCTCATAGTTGTTTCTGATTTGCATTACCTTATCATTCAAACGGAAGCGCCTGTCACCTCTAACCAGCTCCATCTTTGAAGGGTTGAGCGTATTCTGCAGTTTTCTGTTCAGGTTTTCAGTTCCCAACTCACCCTTGTGCATGGGTGAAAGGACCTGTATGTCCTCCATGGGGTCCATATTGAAGCGTTTTGGAATCCTGCTGCACACTAACTCCATAATGATTTGAAGCGCTTTATCAGGCGCTTCCTGCTCAATGAAATAAAAATCCCCAAGATTTTCCCCGCTTTCTTTGATTTCAGGAAGCCTCCCCTGCTTGATCCTGTGGGCGTTTACAATAATGCGGCTCTCACTTGCCTGCCTGAAAATCTGGTTCAGTTCAATCACCGGGACTGCGCGCGACTTGACGAGATCATTGAGTACATTACCAGGCCCAACAGATGGCAACTGATTAGAATCGCCAACCATGATCAGTGTTGCCCCGGTTGGAACCGCTTTTAGCATATGGTACATAAGCGTGGTATCAATCATTGAGACCTCGTCTATTATGATCACATCTGCTTCCATGGGCCTGTTTTCGTTGCGGGTAAAGCCTCCCTTCTGCCAACTGAATTCAAGCATTCTGTGGATAGTCCTGGCAACCTGACCGGTTGCTTCCATCATGCGTTTAGACGCCCGTCCGGTGGGAGCGGCCTGAAAAATCCTGGCACCAACAGCTCTGTATATTTCGATTACTGCATGAATGATCGTGGTCTTTCCGGTGCCAGGGCCACCGGTAATTATTAATACTTTGTCTGAAATGGCTCTCTTGACCGCCTCAATCTGTCTTGACGCCAGGCGTAGTTCAATCCTTTTCTGAACCCAGGCGATGGCCTTTTCAGGATCGATGCTTCGAATACTTTTTTTTGATGAAATCAGGCGCGAAAAATGCCTGGCAATCCCGGTTTCTGAGACATGAAGCCTTGCCAGATACACCGCTTTTTTGTTCGCCCTCAATTCATCCATGTGTTCATTCAGGTCCTCAATAACAATCGTCCCGTCAAGTGTAATGCTCCCAAAGCCTTTGACGATGCACGCCCTGTCCACGTCCAGGATCTCGCTGCATTTTGCAACTAAAGGCTCATAGGGATAAAAAACGTGTCCTTCCTCCGATAATTGGTTTAATACATACAATATGCCGGCCTCTGACCTGGCTGGAGCGGTCTTTTCAAATCCGAGCTGTTTTGCGATCCTGTCTGCCGTTCTAAAACCGATACCGGTTATCTCTGTGGCAAGTCTGTATGGGTTCTGAGAAACAACCGCAATTGAGCGCTGCCCGTATCGTTTATATATCTTTGTTGCATGGCTTAGACCGACACCGTGCTCCTGAAGAAAGATCATGATCGCACGGATTTCTTTCTGGTCTGCCCAGGCCTTTCTGATCATATCGACCCTTTTCTGGCCGATCCCTTCAACCCCGGCGAGTTTATCAATGTCTTTATCGATAATCTCAAGGGTTTTTTCCCCGAATTCTCTTACGATCCTCGAAGCCAGCTCCTGTCCAATCCCCGTAATAAGACCGGAGCCCAAGTATTTCTTGATGCCTTTTATAGAAGCTGGAAGCACGGTCCGGTGGCTAAGAACCCGAAACTGCCGCCCAAATTTTGGGTGATCCTCCCAGGCACCCTCCATCTTTAAAACCTCTCCGGGGGCTAACGCCAAAAGATTACCTATAATCGTAACAGGCATAAGATACCCCGGGACAGTTACCCTGGCCACAGTATAACCGGTTTCTTCATTCATATAGGTGACCCGCTCTACCTGGCCTTCCAGCTCATCACTAGGCCGGTCAAGAGAGGAAGTCGATTGATCTGGTATTGGATGTTTCATGAAGTTCACTTGAGCCAATTTCAAAACGTCCCCTTTTGTCCAATATCTGCGTCAGGCTCAAATTTTAATCCTCGAAATACTCAACGTATTCCTGTGGTTAAAATTTTCGCCTTCCTTGATCTTGAACAAAATTGAACATTTTGAAACTACCTCACTTAATATCAAATTTTACCTTGAAAATTACACATAATTATATACTATCTGCATTAGTCCATCCATTCAAGGGTATAAGGAGCAATAATGGACCTGCCTGATATCATTTACACAAAATTCCCACCCCTGGCCTTCATCTCCTTGAACAGACCTGAAACCAGGAATGCATTTACTTTTCCAATGATGGAGAGCCTTTGCAAGGCCCTGAAAGATGCCAAGAACGATCCTGAAATAAAGGTCATAATCCTGAGCGGCGAAGGGGAGGCATTCTCAGCCGGTGGGAATATAAAGGATATGGCTGAAGGCAAGCTCGCCTCCTGGGATATGAAATCGTATTTATGGGACCATGTGCAGCGTATGGCGCTCGTGCTGGAGGATGTGGACAAACCGGTCATTGCTTCCGTCGATGGACCCGCCTTCGGAGGAGGATTCGATCTCGCGGTGCTCTGTGATCTTAGAATCGCCTCTGAAAGCACAACCTTCTGCTCGTCATTTGTTCGTATCGGGCTGGCCCCTGGCAACGGAGGGTCCTATTTTCTTCCCAGGCTGATTGGCCTGAGTAAGGCCCTTGAGATACTGCTGTCCGGACGGGTTATCGAAATGGATGAGGCATTAAGGATCGGGCTGGTGGATAGGGTCGTGCCAAAAGAAGAGCTTCGGAAAGAAACCGAAAAATATGCCATGGAATTCGCCAGACGGCCCCTCGCCGCTTTAAGGATGATAAAAAGAGCTGTATATAACGGGCTCAGATCTGATTTGAGAGGCCACCTGGATTATGTTTCTTCTCAACTGGCCTTATTGACGCTGACAGAAGAACACAGGGAAGCCGTCAGAGAATTTGTGGAAAATGACAGTGGAGATTAGCTCCCCTTAATCAAACACCTTTTGCCGCTTCTTCAAGACGATATCTCTTTTCACTTTTCCGACACATCTCCCAGATAATGCACTGGGATCGAAACTTGCAATAGGTGCAGGGGTCAGTGCATGCCTCACAGTTATCTAAGCACTCCTGGCAATAACCTATCTCCATTTTCTCGCATTTGATGTAGGCTTCGCGATCCGGGTGATATTTGCACTGCATACTGGTACCTCAGTAGGATTTTCTCACAACCCACCCTGACTTTATGATCAGGAAAAAAAGCGCTGAAAAGATATATACCATCATAAAGCCCAAGTGCGCAATATCTATGAATAAAGTAAAACCAGGGAAAAAAACCACATCGGGGAGGTTTTTAAAAACCCTGAAAATACCTGTGACTACAATACCCCCCAAAAGGGCAATTCGCACATAGGCTGAAGCAGTCAGGCTGAATTGCTTTCTCCCTGAAAGAATGTAACCTAATATAACGTAGGCAATAAGGGCAAATAGAAAAATAGCCCCAAGATAATGAATATAATGGGTCAAAAAAAAGTTGGCGGCCCATGCCATCCCCGGGATATCTGCTATGTAATAGCGTTTGAATATGGGCATCTGGCCAAACCCGGTGAAACCCATAACGATCAACGTTAATACATATAACCAGCGCAGGATTCGCTGGCCTCCGGATAATTCATATCTGTTATGGGATTTCATTTCCTCGACTCCTCTGATCCGTTGTCATTTTTGGTGAATTTATAGAATTTGCCCAGTGCTGCCACAGCGCCTGCCAGGGGAGCAATTACCATGGCCTTTGCCAAATTATCGGCATGGGCCATGGAATCTTCCACAGGTTTCATATGTGGTTTTCCAGGCCCTTTTTCCATGGCCTTGTTCAATTCCTCGAAAGGAACGGGAGAGACGTAGATGGTATTTGTGCCCCCATTTTCCTTCTCGCCATAGATGTGGCCGTTTATTTCTTTGGCAATTGCATGGGCCTCTTTGATTATCTCATCCCTTGGACCTATCTTCTGCACATTTTCCGGACACACCTCAATACAGGCAGGCAGCTCTCCCTGTTCAAGCCTGTCGTAACAACGGTCACACTTGTACATTACTCCATTTCCCGCAAAGGCTGGCAGTATATCCATATACAACCCCACCCCGGTCTGCCTCTCAGGGATATGCCAGGGGCAAACCGCCTTACATTTCGATCCACCGAGACAAATGTCGGCATCGATCCGGGTGATTCCGTTCTTCAGTTTGCGTGCAGCGCCCCAGGGGCAAAGGTCAGCACATGGGGGATTCTGGCAGTGCATGCAGCGACGAGGAATGGTAAAGGTCTGTTCCTCACCGTTCACAGTCACTGTGGCTTCCTGAATAAACAGCCAATTATACGGGGTCAATCGATCCATTACATCGCGCTCGTCAGACCAGTCAGACACCTTGACCCTGCTCGGATACATCTTCGGAAATGGTTTTTCCGGTTCAGGAAATTTGGGCTCATTTACTTCCTGGCAGGCCTCGACACAGGCCTCACACCCGATGCACTTTCTGATATCAATAAGTGTGGCCAGCGCTCCCTGGGTAGCACCCCTGACTGTCGCAGGAAGGGGAAGGGACGACGCACCAACGGTTCCTATGGCAGCCAGGCCACCTTTAATAAATAACCTTCGTGAAATTTCGTTCGCCATTATTTTATAACCTCTTTTTCAGTTATGGACGGAAATTATCTATATTAAGATACAGGTAATAAGAAAAAGTTACATTCGCAGCAATTCCCGAATCTTTGATCTTATACGATCGTGGATATCTATAGGCATTTGTTCCATGGCCGTCCCTTTGCATAGCTGGATGGTCTTTCTGAGTGAATCAACATATTCCCTGCATTCAGAGCACTGGCGGAGATGCTCATCAATTTCGTGGCAGATCTTATCTTCCAGTTCGCCATCCAGGTATTCGGATATTTTTTGAAAACACTTCACGCAGTCATACCTCATTGGATTTCTCCTTCCCTGTAATGGCTTATAATCTTTTCCCTCATAAACAGGCGCGCTCTGTGCAATCTTGTCTTGACTGATTGTTTTGATATTTCAAGAAGTTCAGCCGTCTCTTCCGTGTTAAACCCCTCAGTATCCCTGAGATTGAAAACCAGCCGGTACTTTGGAGGGAGAGACAGAATTGCATTGTCAATCACTTCCTTCAGCTCTGCCCGCAGGACGTTATCGGAGGGGTCATCAGACCAATCCGGAATCTCGTATTTACCTTCAGAGCCATCTTTGTGAATAAGAGATTCAAGGGATATTTCCCTGTCCGGCTCACATTTCTTCTTCCGCCGTTTCCGCATACATGCCCTGGCCGCTATCTTAAAAAGCCAGTTTCTCAATTTCGTCTCTTCCCGGAAGCTTTCCAGATATTTGAAGGCGCTAAAAAAAGTTTCCTGAACAATATCTTCAGCATCCTGAAGATGGCCGCACATCTTCAGTCCAAAAGTGAATATAGGGTTCTCATATCGTTCTACAATTCTATCAATGGCTTCAGTGGATCCCGCTTTGAAAGCGGCGATTAAATCATGATCTGTAACGTCAGCGCTCACTTTATCCATATACGTCTCTACTTTCTGCTTGCATCTGGAGGTTCATTTGCGTAATTTATAGATAACAAAGATAACGGCTTATTTCAAAACAATAAATAGTTCATGGGCTTCCATCCCCACGACTTTGAGTTATCCATAACGTAACTGCTCAATATGCTGGGGCAGCATAAAAGGCTCAAGGCTGAAACCTGATCCCAGAACATTGAAAGTTCTTCCTCAAATGGGAATCATTTTCGACAGAAATATGGCCAGGCTCTACGAATCCTGGTACCAATCGCCCCAGGGTCGAACCATTGATCGATCCATGGAACAGCTCCTTTTTGCCTTGCTTGACCCCGAGCCAGGACAAAGAATACTGGATATCGGCTGTGGAACCGGAAACCACCTGATATTTTTCAACAAATTAGGCCTGAATATTAGTGGCATCGATGCATCGCCCCACATGATTCATAAAGCGAAAGACCGACTTGGGCACCGCTGTACCCTTAAGACAGGGATGGCCGAAGACCTACCCTTTGATGATAACGAATTTGATCTGGCTCTCCTTATTAATACGCTCGAATTCTTAGATGACCCCCTTCTGGCACTAAGGGAAGCAGGTAGAGTGGCCAGTAGAAAAGTTTTTGTTGGTGTCTTGAACAGCCTCTCCTGGAATGGTCTTGTAAAACGAGCCCAGGGTTTTTTTGGGAACCCTCTTTTTGGTGGCGCCAAATTATATAATCTCTGGCAGCTAAAATCCATTTTGCATATGGCCTACGGACATGTTCCAATTTCCTGGGGTTGCATCAAAATACGTCCTTCATTTATGGAAGAAATAAATCCTTTTGCAAAGGACTTATTGACCTGGAAGCATTCCCCTTTCGGGTTTTTCTTAGGATTATCGATCTCGTTGAAATACCGGATTAAGACAGACAACCTCCCTTTGAAAATCAGGCTAAAAAAGGCAAGCCAGTCTTTCATTGGAGCAAGAACCTTTGAAGACTTGAACCGCATCCAAGGAGTTCATGGAGATGAAAGAGGCCTATCTGTACGAAAAATTAGAAAATGATAAGGTTCGCTGCGTCTTGTGCAGCCATAACTGCCTGATCAAGAACGGGAAAAAAGGGCTTTGTGGAGTTAGGGAAAATCGTTCCGGAACACTATTCAGCCTTGTATATGGCAAGGTGATTGCCAGCCACTGCGATCCCATCGAAAAAAAGCCCCTGTTCCATTTTTTACCTGGAACTCACTCATACTCCATAGCCACTGTTGGGTGCAACTTCAAATGCCTGTTCTGCCAGAATGCTGATATCTCACAAATGCCGGTCGACCATGACCGGATTATGGGGCAAGACATGAGCCCGGATAGAATCGTTGACGAGGCATTGAGCACCCGCTCCGCAACCATTTCTTATACCTACACGGAGCCCACCATTTTCTATGAGCTTGCAGTGGACACGGCACGGCTTGCAGTCTCCAAAGGGATAAAAAACGTTTTTGTGTCCAATGGATACATGACTACGCAATGTCTCCAGGACATATTTCCCGATCTTCATGCAGCAAACGTGGATCTAAAGGCATTCAGCGATAAATTTTACAAGGAGCAGTGTGGTGCAAAGCTGGGACCGGTTCTTAACACATTAGAGACCATGAAAAAAATGGGGGTCTGGCTGGAGGTAACCACCCTGTTGATTCCCGGGCTCAATGACTCAACAGAAGAGCTCAACGAGATTGCCCGGTTCCTTGCCGGCCTGGACCCAAACATCCCATGGCATATCAGCCGTTTTCATCCCACTTACCTTCTTACCAATGTCCGTTCCACGCCTCCTGATTCTATCAAGAGGGCAAGGGATCTCGGTTATGAGGCAGGATTGAAATATGTTTACACGGGCAACCTTCCCGGAGATGTGGGAGAAAAGACCTTCTGTCATAATTGTCATGAACTCCTCATCGACAGGGTCGGCTTTAATGTTACACAGAATAAGATTAAAGATGAACTATGCCCGAAGTGTGGTAAAAAAATTCCCGGCGTTTGGGGTTATTGATTTTTCAGTTCAGCCTTGATAAAGTCATAAAAAGTCCGATTTAGACGGTTTTGTAAAAAGTTCAAATTCAAGGCGTGCAAATTTTGCAATCATGAGGCGTACTTATCGTACGTTGAATGATTACGAAATGCAGCACAACGTCCCGCTGAACTGAAGCGGGAGGCTTTTTACGAGACCGTCAGCCTTGATAAACATTGGAATCTAGGGAGGGCCTTTCAGGGTTTTTCTTAGCATATACCCTCGCTGAATATTTTACGGCCTTCTTCCATTCAGCGGGGGTTTAAATTAACACACGTAACTCAGGTTGTCAGGTTCACAGTTTCCCGCTAAAAGCGGGATTTAGCCTCACCGCTTCATAAGCGGCATCTTCGAGCGGCGGGGTCGCATTTTTCATATTGCTTGACATAGTTGATGAACCTATGAACGGCAGTAGTTACGCGCAATGTGCCATCCCTTAATATCTCAAAACCGTGCAGTTTTCATTAGTTAACCTTGAACCGTGAACCATGGAACTTTGAACCTGAGTACTAACACACAAGGATGGAAGGGAGACAGTTTTTATGCAGAGCAAAGAGGAACTTTCCCTCAAAGTCAGTAAAGAGATCGTGGTTAAATTTATTGAGATGGGGGGAGTATCGGTTAATTCTTTCGAGGGAGTGTGGAAAAAGATCCATAGAACCGTATGTGATTCTTTAAAGGAGACTGCACCTGAAAAATAGTGTCTTAATAGACCACTAATATTGGACCTCCATAAGGAATAATCCCTGTGGTGGCGCTTTGATCCCTGCAGACTGCCTATCCCTTGATTCAAATATCTTTTCAAAACCATTAAAACTGATCCGACCCAGACCGGCCTCTACAACTGTTCCAACAATATTTCGCACCATATGCCTTAAAAAGCCATCCGCTTTTATGATAACCCGCAGCAGTCCACGTTCAGTCCCATGCAGCTCGGCCTGCATGATCGATCTTACCGGATCCGTGTTTCCACTGCCAGAAGACCTGAAGGAAGAAAAGTCATTCCTGCCCAACAAAAGGCCAAGGCATTTCGCTATTACTTTTAAATCCAAAGGGGTCCGGATATGCCAGATATACTTGCGCATAAACACATCAGGATCTTCCTGGTTCAATATTCTGTATTCATAGACCTTACTTTTGGCACTGTACCTGGCATGAAATTCAAAGGGGACATACTCTGCGTCCCTTATAAGAATATCGTCCGGAAGGAGGCCGTTGAGGCCTTTCTTGATGGCCCCTGGACCAATATTCGACCGGGTTTTAAAATTGCAGACCTGGTTCACAGCATGAACCCCCGCATCCGTTCGTCCTGAAGCAATCAGTTTGACTGATTCGCAAACCATCATTTCAATTTTTTCCTCAATGGTCTCCTGGATTGTCAATGCATTGTTTTGGCGCTGCCATCCATGATAGCGGCTGCCATCATAAGCCAAATTTAATCTGATGTTCTTGCTATTCACACGAGCCCTCAATAGGCCTATTCAACCCACACATAGAAGACGTGCCTTTCCACGACATAAAAAAAAGGGGAGTTGAATTTCAACTCCCCATTCATTAACTTAAAACGATTGCAGACAAAAAGTCCTATCGTTTTGAATATTGAAATCGCTTTCGTGCACCGGGCTGGCCATACTTTTTGCGCTCCTTCATTCTCGAATCTCTGGTCAGAAACCCTTCTTTTTTTACGGAGTCCCGCAATTCGGGGTGTGCCAGAATGAGCGCTCGAGTTATACCATGCCGGATAGCCCCTGCCTGTCCGGATATACCACCACCTTTGACATTGACATATATATCATATTTATCGGCCATATCGGTAATCTTCAGAGGGTCCAAAGTAAGCATTCTGTCCGATTCCCGAACTAAATATTGCTCAACAGGCTTTTTATTTATTGTCATTTGGCCGTTACCGGGTCTCATCCACACGCGAGCCACGGATGTCTTTCTTTTTCCTGTACCGTAAAACTGTTCTTCTGCCATCTAAATCTCCAATTTCTCTAATTGTTGTGCCTCATGCGGGTGTTCTGAACCGGAATATATTTTTAACTTTTTCAGCTGACGGCGGCCCAGGCTGTTTTTAGGAAGCATGCCCCTGACGGCAAATCGCAAGATGTCCTCTGGTTTCTTTTCAAGCAGCTTTTTTGCCGTTATCTCTTTCAGACCACCTGTGTAACCGGTGTGCCGATAATAAATCTTTTTGTCCCATTTCCGGCCAGTTAACGTAACCTTATTGGCGTTGATAACCACAATAAAATCACCAGTGTCCGCATGGGGTGTAAAGATGGGTTTGTGCTTTCCTCTCAGCCGCATGGCTATCTGAGTTGCCAGCCTGCCTAAAACCCTGTCTTTGGCATCAACCAAATACCATTTTTTGCTAATTTCCTGTTCTTTAGCAACATATGTCTTCATAGCAAGTGTCCTATCTTCTGAAATAAAATACTTCTTTTAAATTTAATTCATATTCATGTCAAGTCATTTCTGATAAAAATTCAGTTGACAAAAAATAAAATCCCTGTTAATCAGGTTTTTTACGGTTGCGCCCGTAGCTCAGTTGGATAGAGCGCCGGGCTTCGAACCCGTAGGCCGCAGGTTCGAGTCCTGCCGGGCGCACCATATGTAGTGCCTGAACGAAAAATAACAGTTTTCAGCCTGGCACTATGTAAGCACAATCAAAAGCAAAAAAAAAGGGCCTGTAGCTCAGCTGGCAGAGCAGTTGACTCTTAATCAATTGGTCGGAGGTTCGAACCCTCTCAGGCCTACCAATAAAATCAAGAGGTTAGCTTAATCGCTAACCTCTTTTTTTTGTTCCAGACTAATAAACAGGAACCAGAATGAATAAGGTACATGGGATGCTGATAATGCCTTCTGAGGTTCCCCTGATCTATGAAAGAACATAAAAGGATTTGGTAGTAGATGCAATGATTGCCTATATTATCAAGTTTTAGGTTGATTTTGGCAAGTGAGAGAGTTAAATTCTGTCTACTGAGAATATTTTTTCAACAAGCACGAAAACACTCTGATGAAGCATCCTTCAACCTTTTCCAGAAAGGGCGCCGGTAATGGAAGAAAAACAAAATGAAGGCCAATGGTTTGTCATTCGACACGAAAAATGCGGTTCCGTTATAACAATAAACACCGAAAGTGTTTCAAGATCATCCTCATCTTTTGCAGACGGAGGGCCTCGTCTCCTCACGTGCCCCAACTGCGGAGCTGTTGCTACCGAGTACCAGCATCTGAAGGATTTCCTGGAGGCACAGGAAAAACTTCATAAAGATCTTAAAAGAGAAGATTTCACCATACATAAAGAAAAGAGAGCCTAAACCCAAAATCTAAAATCCTATAGAAAGGGGATCAGCAATGGAAAAAGAGCAAAACGATGGGCAATGGTTTGTACTCAGGCACGATAAATGTGGTGCAATACTAACGATAAACACTGAGCATGTATCAAAATCATTTTCAACCTCTGAAAATGACGAACCCCGTATATTGGCCTGTCCCAACTGTGGAGAAATTGCTACGAATTACCAGGAACTCAAGGACTTCTTCGATGCGCATGAAAAACTGAACAAAAATCTTACACAGGCAGGCTTCACAATGAAAAAGAAAAAAGAGCAATATTAAATGGATAGCCAGAGCATGCGACTTGAGTGAAACCACTAAAAAGCCGACAAAAGGAAAAAACAGAATACCTGATTTTCCCGGAGCATTGCAGGCAACATGCCTTGATTGGAGCCGACGCGGCGACGGGCATCATGGTGTTTTCCTGATTGAGGCTGTCAATAAGAAAAAATACATTGTCAAATGTTACGGCCGAAAACGGAGTAAATGGGGGGAGATACTTACCATCCCCGGAAACTACCTGACTGGTAGATCCTCTTCACGACCCCTAACACGCTTTCACACAGAGAAAGAAGTTCTTCACACCTGGCGGCGGCACGGATTTGACGTCTTTCAAGAACCCAAAGATTTTCCGCCTATGGTGATCACCCCGCCACATCTTGTATTCGAATACATTAATGGCCGGACCCTGCTTTCCTATTTTGCTGACCCACACATCGGCAAAGACAATAAGATTGCCACGTTGAAACGCTTCATACCCGAATGGGGCAGGAGACACCATCTGGCCATGAAAAGTAAAAACCGCCTCTTAATCCAAGAGCACCCCTCCTTCAAACACGTCTATATGAACAATGACGGAAGACTGATTTTTTTTGATTTTGAAACTGTGTATACACCGATGCACAGCCTCCCGTCTCTTATAGGCCGGGAAATTGCAGGCTATGTGCGTTCCCTGTACAAGGTAATTGTTCCCGGAGAATTTAATGATTTCCTGGACGTACTGATCCGGGAGTATCCATACCGGGAATACCTGTCCTACCCGTTCTACTATTTTTTTCGCAATCCCAATCCGTTGACTAAATTGTTATATGCCCTGGACCGGCGACTTCCACGCCACCAGAAACGCCACTCGAAATACCCTGTAGCCCGTTTGCTTAAGGATCATCTCGGCCGCACCGGTGGGGCAGGTGATAATAGTCAACTACCACCCTAAAAAAGGTAGCTTGAATGGTGACCCTAAAAGGGTCCAAATATGTAAATACAATGAATTCGAATGACAAAGGTCAAAGCCCCAATTTCAAATGAATGCCAAATGACAAATGCTAAAAAATATATTCTCACCCATTAATTCAAACGCAGCCTACACTGATGAAGGTGCACAATTGGGAAAAGAGTAAATTTTCAATCAGGCCAGGCTGTATTAGAAAAATCCCCCTCAATCCCCCTTTCCAAAAGGGGGAAGCAGCCGAAATGCCCGGACTTATTGATATGTTGCGAAAAAGATAAATAACTGATCGTTTTGGAAAACATTTTGACATTGGGGTTTTGGATTTGATTTGACATTTGGATTTTGTCATTTGAGCTTTATTCCATAGGGAATCAGTGTTTCTTCCTACAATAGTCAATCTTGATGAACTCGTAAAAAGTCGAAAAACACCATTTTTTGTCATTCCGGCGAAAGCCGGAATCCAGTTTTTTCAATTAGTTGCAGAGTTTCTGGACT
>JAUWMY010000173.1 GCA_030612945.1 Desulfobacteraceae bacterium | reverse complement strand
AAATTTACAGGATTCTCCAATTCAATATTCTGATAACAAGCTTAGATAATTCGTAATTCCTGAATCCCTAAATTCCTAAATCCATGTAAAAAGGACTTTTTACATGGGCATCATAGTTGACTCACATAGTAAGGATAATCTCCACTCGCCGATTTTTTTCTCTCCCCTGGGTTGTATCGTTGGTTGCAAGTGGCCTATGTTCGCCGAAGCCCATGGTTGAGATTTTGTCAGGTTCAATTGATGCTTTCTTCAGCAAGAAGTCCGCCACTGATGCGGCCCTTGCCATTGACAATCCCAGATTGGATTTGTATGGGCCGCCTCTGAGAGGCAAGTTGTCAGTATGCCCGGCAATGATGATTTCGCCTCTTGTCCCTTTTAGAAGAGCTCCAATCTTTATAAGTAGAGGAAGCATTTGTGGCCGAATCTCAGCTTTTCCCAGATCAAAGGTCGTTTCCCCCATCAGGCGGATAGCCACTTGATTTTCAGAAACATCAACTTCAATAAGGTCCTTCAACTCCTGGAAATTATTCTCTATTTCTACAATGATTGGTTTGACAAGTTTGTCCTGTATCTTGTTAATAATGATCGCTTGGTCAAATTCTTTTGCAATGATCTTTTGACCCTTTGGAGAATCGAAGACAGGGGTCTCACGCTGGATACCAAAGGCATGTGCGAGGGATCCGGAGACTATCTTGTACTTTTTGCGATCCATCTCTGAAAAAGAAAGCAATAGAACAAAAAAACACAGGAGAAGGCTCATAAGGTCCCCGAATGTCACAACCCAGGCGGGAGCGCCCTCTTCCTCTATTGGATTATTTTGGAGAAGTTCTTCGCTCATTTTTTGTCACCGCCGGCTTTCTTCTTTGGCTCAATTCTCCCTCGCTCTTTCGGTGAAAGATATATCTTCAGTGCCTCCTCGAGAACCATCCCGGTTGAGCCACGGCAAATTCCGATTGTACCTTCCAGGATAATACTATTTTTTTCCTGTTGCTGCTGGGTCCTCAAGGCCAGTTTATCGGCAATGGGCAGGCAAACAAGGTTGGCAATAAGGGCTCCATATAGTGTGGTCAACAGGGCAACAGCCATGGCCGGACCAATGCTGGCGGGGTTATCCATACTGGCAAGCATCTGAACAAGGCCTATAAGTGTGCCTATCATGCCAAAGGCAGGAGCGGATGAGCCCATGCCCCTGAATACACTTTGTCCGGTGGTGTGGCGCTGAATAGTCATCCGGATGTCTTTCTTGAGCATGCTTTCAATGTTCTCTTCATCAAACCCATCCGACAGGTACTGAAGGGCCTTGGCTAAAAACCTGTCTTTTGGCTTTTCTTTCTCAAGGGCGATCATCCCCTCTTTTTTTGCTACCTTGGAGTATGAAAGCATGTTTTCGATGATGGTCTCCGGTGGTTCCATCTTGAATTTAAATGCCTTCATGGCCACATTGATGGAGTTGATTACATCTGCCATTGAAAATTTGATAAAAGAGGCTGCAAGCGTCCCGCCCATGACAATTAATACTCCTGGCATATTGAGAAAAATGATTGCGCTACCACCGAGAAAAATAGCCGAAAAAATCAGTACGGTACCGCCAACAAGGCCTATGATTGTTGCAATATCCATTTTTTCCTAAAAAAGGTTCTTGTGTTCAATGAGAATAAAATGCAGCGCTTTCGAGCATAGGGCAATCACAATTCAGCACTATGACGCCCCCCACCATCGTAAAGAGAGCGTCATTAAGCCCAAAAGAAGGTTCTATGTTGCGAATTACTTCTGCAAAAATCATGCTCAATTTGCAGGAAAGATATTTTTAGAATGATACCGGATAATTATGAGTATTTTATAGAAAAGAAAAACTGGATTGCGTGCGCCATATGACGCCATGGTTCCGAGTTTGTCAAAAGTTTGACGGTATGGCTTGCGGGGCCATTCCTGTGGATTTTATTAATCAAAATTGGCGAGGGCCATAAGCCGCTAAAATCCTGGTCCCCTGGACCGATGGTACGTAATTTACTGGTATTGGCATATGTGTTGCTTAGAGTTTTTAGAGGCATTAAGCGATCAATAACCTGAAACCGAAAAGAGGCCCTATGCAAAAAGTTCTCTCCGGGAAAAAAATTAAAAAGAACAATACACAAATGTCAGTTAAGTTTAGTCAAACTGTCCACAACCAGGAACCGGATTACACAAAACCACTCCTTAAGCTTCCATCCGAGGACCGAAAACAAATGTTCGACCGGTTGAACTTCCTTTACGGTGAATCTGCAGCAAAGACATACATACCAGAGCTCGAACGAATTCTTGAGGTTTACTATGCCCACAAACCTCAGGAAATTAAGGATAAAGAAAAGGAATGTGATCCCAAAGAGCGGTTTAGCGAAGAGGACGTGATTCTTATCACCTATGGTGATATCCTGAGTGGGAAGGAGCGCTCCCCCCTTGCTACTCTGGCAAAATTCTGCGATACCTACCTTGAGGGAACCATCAATACACTGCATATCCTGCCCTTCTTCCCTTACTCTTCTGACAAAGGGTTCTCTATTATTGACTTTGAAATCGTGGATCCGCGCCTGGGGACATGGCAGGATATAGAGGAACTGGAAGGTCGCTACCAGCTTATGTTTGATGGGGTCATTAACCATGTCTCATCCAAGAGTCGATGGTTTCAGGAGTTCTTGAATGGCAATCCGTACTATTGGGATTTTTTCATAAGCTTCACATCTCCGGCTGACCTGACCCCTGAGCAACGCATGGTGATTTTTCGTCCTCGAACCTCTGATATACTTACAGAATTCCATACAATAAACGGTCCAAGTCATGTGTGGACCACGTTCTCAGACGATCAGATAGATCTCAACTATACTAATCCTGATGTCCTGATGCGTGTTATCGAGATCCTGCTCATGTATGTACGTCATGGGGCAGATATTATTCGCCTGGATGCAGTTACCTATTTGTGGGCTGAACCGGGAACCCGCTGTGTGCATCTGGACCAGACCCATGAAATTATCAAACTCTTTCGTGATATTTTAAATGCGGTGGCACCAGGTGTGGCCTTGATAACAGAAACTAATGTTCCTCATGAAGAAAATATCTCTTATTTCGGCAAAGGTCACGATGAGGCGCAAATGGTTTATAATTTTGCTTTGCCGCCGCTTATCCTGCATACTTTTTATACCGAAGATACAACCGCCCTATCTAAGTGGGTCAAAGGCCTGGGGAAGATTTCAAACACAACAACCTTTTTCAATTTTTTGGACTCCCATGACGGAATTGGACTGACGGCGGTAGAAAATATTCTTCATAACGAGGAAATTGATTTTGTGATTAAGAGAGCGCAGGAACATGGTGGATACATCTCTTATAGAACAGGTGAGGACGGTACTGAAATTCCTTACGAAATCAATATAACGTGGTTCAGCGCCCTTAATCGCGAGGACAGTGATAATGGGGATATCGCCTTTCAAGTCAAACGTTTTGTTGCTTCAAGGATCATTGCCCTTGTTCTTCAGGGTGTGCCGGGTATCTACCTGCACAGCTTAATAGGAACAAAAAACGACATTGAAGCCGTCTTGAGAACCAATTCAAAACGGGATATAAACCGCACCGTTATCTCATACAACGCCATCACCAAAGCCCTGAAGGATCCTCTTTCCAAGATATCGCGTATCAACAGGGAACTCGGTAGACTCATTACTATCCGAACAAAGCAACGGGCCTTTCATCCCAATGGGGACCAACGTATTCTGATGTTATCTCCTGATGTCTTTACCGCCTTGAGGATATCCCCCGAAAGGGATCAACACATTTTAACCCTAACCAATGTGACAAACAAGGTTTGCCACCTGAATATTCCCCTTTGTAAACTTGGTGCTTACGAAACGAACTGGTATGATCTTGTGAGCAGTATGGAGTGGATGGCAGAAAATCAAGAGCTTTTTATTACCATGCAACCCTATGATGTTATTTGGCTAAAGCCTTTAAGGCAGAAAGAATAAAGATCAACTAATAGCACTGAAAAAGGCATGTATTCCGTCCTCAACACCGTGTAAATATACCCTCATATCGTCCACGTCATTTTCCCGAATCCCCAAAGTTTTAATCTCTATTTCTGGAATCTCAGGAGGTACAGGGTTCCCTTCCTCACCCAGGCTAAGCTCTTGGGACAGGGCATTAGCGATTCGGAGCAGGGCAACATCATTGGCATTTGTGCCTTCAGGTATTTCTGTTTGATGATGAACGGCAATGGGGTTGGCGATTGCGGTAGGAAATCTCCATCTTGCTAAAAGCATTGCACCGACTTCACCATGGTCCAGACCGATTATCCTGTGCTCGGCCATATAGAGCTTTGTATTTTCCCTGTTATTAACCTCTTCTAAGGCCTGCTGGAAAAGATCACTAAAAAATTGATTCAAAACGATTTTGCCTATATCATGAAGTAGACCAATTACAAAAAAGTGCTCATTGACCTTTCCCTCCCCAAATTTTTTACCAAATTCTTGCATTACCGTGGCTACGGCAAGACTGTGTGTCCACAGGCCTTCCTGCGAAAAATGAGGTGATTTTTTATCCGATGGCAAGTTACGAATAACGCCTATGGATAGCGCCAGGGACCTGACCATGTTGAAACCAAGCAGAGGAACCGCCTTTGATATGCTTGCAACCTTTTGTGAAAAACCATAATAGGCCGAATTGGCAACCTTCAGAATTTTTGAGGTCATTGCAGGATCGGATGAAATCGCATCCGCTATGTCTGAAGCGCTAGAGCTGTTGCTTTCAATTAAACTCAATATCTTTGGAAGAACTGCAGGAAGAGTAGGAAGTTCGTCTATTTTTGAATAGATCTTTGCCCGGATTTCCTTTGTTTCCATTCATTTTTCTCGCGTTTGGAGATTCAGAATCAATATGTACCAAGGTCCTGGGCTGAGACGATTACTAACCCGACATACGGTCCTATTCCAGACCTCGTTGAGTAGTTGAGTGGTTAAATGGTTGAGTGGGAAAATATACTCTATTATTTTCGGATGTTATAGCTTTTCAAACACTGAATGTCCAATTTTCAAGCAAATCATAGATATGTTCTATTATAACAACGACTTAACGACTCAACTACTTAACCACTTAACGAGGCCTGTATTCTGAGTCTTGAGAATATAAGGAAAAGGAGAGTTGGGTGTCAAGGCAAAAGGGTGATTTCCTTTAAGATCGGTACGCTTTGCTCCAGATACTTAAAGGTTAAATAACAGGTATAGCTCCCACTGAATAACCAAAACGAAAGGGACCAAGAAAACTACAAAGAGGATCTTTACCTGAAATCTGGTGTTAAACAGGTAGGCGGTCTTGTTAGTCAATATGATAATGAGGGCTGCCGAAGTCAACATGTATTTTACCCAGAAAAACGCAAGCGGACCATGACCGAGGTAATAGTTCATTACCGGGTTCAGTTCTGTTGCCCCATGATCGACCAGGTGCAGCGTAAGTATCGCATCTATTACGCTAAGAATTACAATGAGCAGAATTACTGCAAGTGTCCTGGAGCTGTGCCTGTCAATGCTATAAGCCCTCTGCTTGTCTTCCTCCCTCCTGACTCCCGCACGTTTCCCCGTAAGCCAGTACTTGCTCAATATGCCCAGTTTTCTGTTCCGACGATCATAGCCAGAGCGTCTTTCAAAGGAGGGTAACTTGTCTGGAATTGAATCCATTGAACTTAAAACCTCACACATTTCCGCTGAAACAGCGGAGAGAGTAATGTAATACTGGAAGTGTACGTCCTTTCGGCGTATCTTTATTTACGATATTGCAAAATATCTGCCACGATCTCTTATTCGAAATATTGTCTATAATTCTAATTAGTTACGTTGGTATTACGGAAAGCGAGGCAGGGAAACATGCGAAATTGTAGCATTTGATGGGAAAATGGATTTCACTTATTGGTAAGAGATTACACACTTTAAGGGACTGAAAAAAATGAACATCGAACATCGAACGTCCAACATCGAATTAAAAAACAAACCACCAATAATGAGATACGAAGCTTATGGAAAAAGTCCTTTTGGACCTCCGCTGCCTGGGCGTCACCATCGTTTGGATAA